>CANPVI010000005.1 GCA_947581665.1 uncultured Atopobiaceae bacterium
GTGAAAACGCATTCATAGGGATGGTAGAAGGCGATGCATGGAGCGCCGTTGTAGTTGACACCCAGCACATTCGAGTCCTTTGACGGATTGTCGTTGCTCACGAATCCCGTGATGCCGTTGCCACTCTCCGTAGCACCGATGAAAGGACGATTCCCCGGAACTTTGTTCCTCGTCTCCAACCTGAAACCGGATTTGACGATGAAGATGCTTTCCAATGGAAAGCTATCCCATTCCTTCTCTTCAAGTGACGGGATTTCCCGATGCTCGCCAAGCTCCGTATCGCGATTCTCTCCATTGAATAGATACCCACGATTCTGCATAACCATGGATAACTCAAATGTCAGGCACTCTCCGATTGTCTTCTCAAAGTTGGCATCGGTAGGTATCTCGTCGTTGAAGTAGTAGAAGGAGTGAAGCCATTCGTCTTCTGCTCTCACCGAGGACTCGACGCAGAACTTAGACGGTGCCTCGGCGCGGCCAAACCAAACGTCCAGAAGGTGCTGGCACTTGTCCTTGGCGGAGTCGCCCTCCACGAGGCCGATGTGTGCCCTGACCTCGTAGCCATCGTCCCGGAAGTCGATGAACTTGCAGAGCTTATCTGCAGGATGCGCACCAGTGTCGTACTCTCCTTACAACCGACAACCACTTCTCACCGGCAAGCGGGAGGTTGTGTGACGATGAGCACAAGAGTGTACCTCCGTCATAGAAGGTACACGGGACACAAATCAACGTTATAGTCTCATATACCCATGAAGCAAGTCGGCCTACGGAGAAGTACATGCTTGATTTTGAATCGCTTGATTACAGCAACTGTGATGATGTTGTCATTCAGCTCAACGAAGATCTACTTGACCCGCTCATCATTCGCTACAACAGTGATTATGCTACGGGACTGCTCTATCACTTGCCGTCCGAGGAAGATTCTGAAACGAAGCCCGAGGCGTTTAGAGGGAGGATTGGTTTACTGGTTGAATACGCGCTCGTCTCTATTCTTCATGAGATGGTGGAAGAGGATACGAAGAGACGGTGTTCGGTGACGTTCAATACCGCAAACATGTTCGCTGACTTCTTCATTCGAAACAATATGGAGCCGGTACTTAGAATCGATGTGAAGGCATTTCATAGGGATAGCGACGAGGCATCTGCGCGTTTTGATGCGAAAATGGCCGACATTGATCCCGGTCGCGATTACCTGCTAGTCGTTCGATGGGAATGGGGTGATTCGTCCTCGCTTGGCCATGGTGAGCCTATTAGGTATCCGAAAATCCACGATGCGACCTTCGTCTCGTGCCTTCGTCTTGCCGAGGAAAGAGACCTCCGACAACGCGAGGTCTCCGGCGGCTTCGATATAGATGGCGAGCCTTTGACCAAGAATAGTCACATGGACACCAATTTCGGGAAGATGAATCGGATTGTGTCGCCTTCAAGATCGCAGAACCTCGCTCTGCTCGACCCATACGTACGAAAGCTATACGAGATGGTTAAGGATACCTCGGAAAACTCAAGCTAAAGAGTCTTGTATGTTTTCAAGGGTCTCAAACGCCCTCCTCCTGCCTTCTTCGAGACTGCGGCAAACGTCTGCATAGTTGTTAATGGCTTGGTGGTAGCTCTTGACAGCCTTCACTTGTTCTTCCATCTCGGGTAAAGGGATGAGGAGGTTGCGCACATGATTTATGCCAATTCTCGGCCTCCCGAGACCAGTCACCTTATAGACGATTTGGCCGTATGACAGGTCGCCACGCAATACCATTGATATATATTCGGGATTGACTAAATCCCGGTACTCAGGTTTAAGCCTCAAGACCAAAAGCTCCGATGAGCAGTACCCCTCGATATCACCGGAACAAAACACCGTCTTCATTAGCTCTGGTCTTAGTCGCGAGAATAGAACATCATCCATCTTGAAGCTGTGTGCCTGCGATTTGATTGTCTTGGCAAGAACGCTCTTAGTGTGATATTGTCCTGTCTTCTTTTCAATATCTGCCAAGCCCATCCAAGTAACTGTCTCGTCTTCATCAAGAGTCGAAAGTGACGTTGCGGTATTCTCAAAATCGAACAGATCTTCGAGCTTGTAGACCGCATAGGAAGTTGTCCTAAGTTTCTCTTCGGCGGAGTATCGAGATGGATGGTAGTAGCTAGCGTCAAGCCTTCCGCCCAAATCATCTTCGAGCTCAGCGGTGTAACCGAGATCATCTGCTTCGTTAAGCTCGCCGTTTTTGAATAGCAACCAGCGTCGGTTTGCTTCTGGTAAATCGCTGACAAGCTCACCGTAATCGTCGTAGAGAGGTTCGCCGTTCGTCCGTCTTCCTACCTCGCTAAGTCGTGCCATAAAGACCGGGCCCTGCTTGGCGCCCTTCTTGAGGACGAGAATCGACGAGTTTGCGCTCGAATACGGCATGAAGGTGACGCTTGGGAGTGATATGACCGCGACAATCGCGCATTTGCTCCTGATGAATTTGCGTATATCAGCGTTGCTATCAAGATTTAGTACGCTCTCATCCACAACAACCCCCATTACACCTCCATCCTTGAGCAGGTCAATTGATCGCTCTAGAAAGAGAACGCTCCTTCTACGCGAGGGATGGCCCTTTCCCGTCTCAAACAGGCTTAGGGTATCTTGATCGTATATGTCGCTTCCAAATGGTGGGTTTTCGAGAATCAGATCGACTTTGCCCCCTGCAGCCTCCAAAACCTGGTCAATCTCTCCAAGAGAGCCGACTCCGGGCAGACAGCGCACAGTGGCTGAATTGGAGCCATGAATAAGAAGATTCGTTCTGGCTATCCAGCACATGCGCTCATCTATATCGAGGCCGACGAGTTGTGTATCTGATCGGTCTCCGAGAACAGACTTTGCGGCACAGAGGAAACCTCCGCTTCCGCATGCCGGATCAAGTATGGTTCCGTGGTTGGGTACATCCACGAGACTGATGATGAAATCGACTATTTGAATCGGAGTGAAGTACTGCTGGTTCTCATTCTTCTCGAATGTGTTGCTTAGCAGTTCTTCGTAAGCAACGCCGCGTGCTGAAGATGGAAAATTGGATAGATTAGCAGCATTGAGTAAGTAGCGGCATTTGGCAACGGCTTCCACGTCATTGGGAAAACCGCTGTCTGCTCCCAATACCTCCGGTTCGTTGGCTTGGATCTTTCTCCATGCCGCTCTCTCTCGCTCGTATATAGAGCGTGAAGATAACCTTTTGCCGTTGTCGTAGCAAGTGCAGATAGGTATTTCAGGATGTTGATGCCGATAGAGATCCATGAACATCAGTTTGCTTGTGTACTCGAAGCGCTCCATGATTCCGCCTCCATGAGAATCCCTAAAGGCGGAGGACATGGCTCGAGCAAGTTTGCGGATGTCAGATATGGCCGTCGTCTCTTTCATGGCACCAGTATACGACAGATGTGTCAGCCGTGACACATCTGTCGCGTGCGGTCACCCTCTACGTCACCGAGACCCCCTGACACCCGAATGACCTCTACGAAGCTATAGGGTACCTAAGTTGTCTCTCACCAATCCGATGCGCAAAACCACGTGGTAGATGGTCTATTTGCGTTGGGGTACGGCGTTTGAAAAACCGCAGGTAACTTTAGCGCGTGAAGCCCGTCTAACGGGCGATGATGCGCTCCCCGGTGTCAAGTACGTGGGATGATGCCTGAGGTAAAAGAGCCTCACTTGCGCGATCTGGGTTTAGCGTGCGCTATGACAGGCGGCAGCTTACTAGGGTCACCATGAGGGGAGATCGGGATAATCGGCATGCTGACCAGCCACGAAGGACGAAGGAGGCGAGCATGGAGCCGATCCGCGCGTATTTCGATCTCGCGGGCATGGCTGGCGTGGATGCCCTCATCGCGAAGGCAGACGCCGCGGCCCGGAGCCTCGCCGCATGCGGTGAGCCGAAGGATGCCGAGCGAAGGATCGGCATCGAGGGCTACGAGGAGTGGTTCCTCGCGCGCATGGTGCACGGATCGGCGGCGATCGAGGGGAGCGCGCTCACCCTCGCCGAGACGTCGCTCGTACTCGATCGCGACTTCGTGCCGAGGGATCGCAAACAGCGAGACGACATGATGAGCGCCATCGGCATAGCCGACGCCTTCCGCTACGCCATGCGCCAAGCCAAGGCGGGCCGGGCCCTCAGCCCCTCGCTCATGCAGGACATCCACGAGAGGGTGTCCATCGACATGGACGATTCGATCCGGGGAGCGCTGCGAGCGACCCCGGTTCGCGTCAAGGGATCCGCGAGCGTCCCGCCGGAGCCGCGGCAGGTGGGGCCGCTCCTCGAGGCCCTCGCGCGCCTTGCAACCGACGCCGACCTGCATCCCCTCCTTTCCGTCGCGGCCACGCACAAGGCCTTCGAGGCCATCCACCCCTTCGCCGACGGCAACGGGCGGACGGGCAGGGCGCTCATGAACTTCCAGCTCGCCTCCCTCGGCTACCCTCCCGTCGCAATCGACGCAGGAAGGCGAGGGGACTACCTCTCGGCGCTTGAGGAGTGGGACGTCGGCCGCGATCTGAGGCCGCTCGTCTCGCTCATCTGCGAGCAGGTGGCCATCGAGGCCGAGAATCGCAGGGCGATACTCGGCTCGCCGATGGGCGTGGCGTCCTTGCGGACTCCGCGCGGCAGGATCGCGCTAACCACCGACGAGGCACGTCGGAAAAGTGGAACGCATGGCGAGGAAGGCCAAGTAGGCACGGCCTTCCCACCTCGCACTGCAGAAGCGCAGGCAGTAAAGAAACACTGAGCTAGAGGCTCTGTGTGATCCCGGAAAAGCTTGGGTGGTGTTCAAATGGTGCCATTTTCGACGGTGTGTTCGTCATGGCTGCCACCGGCGTCCTGCGACACGCGTACCTGCCATTTTTTGACTGAGAGCGCCGAAGGGAACGTGAAGACGTCCTGCGCCATACGGTCATGTAGGGGCACCACCTCGAGTTTTCTGGTGCGCCCGGAGCAGAATCGCGCTGATCCGAAATTGCTTTCGCGAAAGTGAAGTAATTTACGTAGCCCTTCAGAAGACTACATAAACTACTCCATTAGTACACATAATTTACTCTCCCTTATTCCCATTCGATGGTAGCCGGGGGCTTGCTCGTGATGTCGTAGACGACGCGGTTCAAGCCGGGGACCTCGCCGACGATGCGGCGCGAGATCTGCGCGAGGACGTCGTGGGGGAGGCGCGCCCAGTCGGCGGTCATGGCGTCGGCGCTCTCCACGGCGCGAAGGATCACGGGGCGCTCGTAGGTGCGCTCGTCGCCCATCACGCCCACGCTCTTGATGTCGGGCAGCACGGCGAAGTACTGCCAGCAGGCGTGCGCGCTGTTGCGCTCGCCGGTCTTTTCGAAGAGGCGCGCGTTGTAGGCGTCGAGCTCCTCACGCACGATGGCGTCCGCCGCGCGCACGAGCTCGAGCTTCTCGGACGTCACGGGCCCGAGGATGCGGATGGCGAGGCCGGGGCCGGGGAAGGGCTGGCGCCACACGAGCTTCGAGGGCAGGCCGAGCTCCTCGCCGAGCTCGCGCACCTCGTCTTTGAAGAGGTGGTCGAGCGGCTCGATGAGCTCGAAGGAGACGCCCGGCGGAAACGGGATGAGGTTGTGGTGGCTCTTGATGGTGGCGGCCTTGCCGCCGGTCTTGCGCGCGCCGCTCTCGATGATGTCGGGGTAGATGGTGCCCTGGGCGAGGAACTGCACGTCGCCGAGCTTCGCGGCCTCCTCGAAGAAGACCTTCCAGAACTCGCCGCCGATGCGCCGGCGCTTCTCCTCGGGGTCGGCCACGCCGGCGAGGAGGTCGAGGTAGCGTCGCTGCGCGTCCACCACGACGAGCGGGATGCCGAACGCGTCGCCGAAGACGCGCTCCACGCCCTCGGCCTCGCCCGCGCGAAGCAGGCCATGGTCCACGAAGACGCAGGTGAGGCGCTCGCCGATCGCACGGTGCACGAGCGCGGCGCAGACGGCGCTGTCCACGCCACCGGAGAGCGCGCAAATCGCACGGCCCTGGCCCACCGTCTCGCGGATCTCCGCCACCTTGTCCTCGATGAAGCTCGCCATGGTCCAGTTGGGCGCGAGCCCCGCCACGGCGAAGAGGAAGTTCGAGAGGATCGTCTGGCCGGCTTCGGTGTGGCGCACCTCGGGGTGGAACTGCGTGGCATAGAGCCTACGCTGCGGGTTTTCCATCGCGGCCACGGGGCAGGCCTCCGTGGTGGCCGTCACCATGAAGCCCTCGGGCGCGCGGGTCACGGCGTCGCGGTGGCTCATCCACACCGTCTGGATGTCCGGCGTGCCCGTGAGCAGCACCGACGCGCAGCCGCGCGTGAGCCTCGCGGGGCCGTACTCGCCCACGTCCGTGTGGCCCACCTCGCCACCGAGCGCGAGTGCCATCACCTGCTGGCCGTAGCAAAGCCCGAGGATGGGGATGCCGAGCTCGAAGATGGCGGGGTCCATGGTGGGCGCGTCCTCGGCGTAGACGGACGCGGGGCCGCCGGAGAGGATGATCGCCGCCGGCTCGAGTGCGGCGAGCTCGGCGGCCGAGATATCGCAGGGGATGACCTCGGAGTACACGTGCAGGTCGCGCACGCGCCTCGCGATGAGCTGGGCGTACTGGGCGCCGAAATCCAACACGTAGACCGTCTGCATGAGCCCTCCGCTTCCGCGCGTCGACGTCGTCGGTTCGATCGTAGCGTTATGGGGGTGGTGAGAAACTGTGGACTTTCGTCCCCACCTCCACTCCACGGGCTACTATATGCAAGTCGAAGTTGAGGCCTGCGAGCGGCCCACAGGCAACGAGGCAGGAGTCCGCTTGAAAAAGCGCGACATCACAGAGGAGCAGATGTCATCCGAGCCCATCGGCTGGGATCGCGACGACGTTTCCTACTACTCCAAGCTTCGGAAGAAGCGCAGCCACAAGAAGGCGCTCATCACCACGCTCGTGGTGTGCGTGTGCGTCATCGGCGTGCTTGCGGCCGCCGTGGTCGTGTGGGCGATGAACGTCCAGGCCGCGCTGAACGAGGGTATCGATGACGAGGTGCGCAGCGCCCTCACCGAGCCCGAGACCGTGGACGACCCCTTCTACATGCTGCTCCTCGGCGTGGACCGCAACGAGGATCGCGCCCAGAGCTCCGAGTACGGCGAGGAGGATTCGGCTTATCGCTCCGACACCATCATCCTCGCACGCATCGACCCGCCCCAAAAGCAGGTGACCCTCGTCTCGCTCCATCGCGACCTCCTCGTGGACATGGGCGACTACGGCGTGAACAAGCTGAACAACGCGTACTCCTTCGGCGGCCCGTCCTATGCCATCGAAGTGGTGAGCGAGCTCGCCGGCGTGCCCATCTCGCACTACGCCGAGGTGAACTTCGACGAGTTCGACGCGCTCGTGGACAGCCTCGGCGGCATCGAGGTGGACGTGCCGATGGACATCGATGACCCGAACGCGGGCGCGCCGATCTCCGCCGGGCCGCAGACGCTCGACGGCGCCCAGGCGCTCACGCTCTGCCGCAGCCGCCACGCCTACGACGACTATGGCGACGGCGACGTCTTCCGCGCGGCGAACCAGCGTATGGTGATTGCCGCCATCGCGAAGAAGGTCATGGCCGTCGACCCTCTCACCCTCGCGAACACCATCAGCCAGCTCGCGGAGATGGTCACGACCGACATGAGTGTGACCGACCTGCTTCACCTCGCCTCGGAGATGCGCGGCATCGACCTCGACAAGAACGTCTACTCCGGCATGACGCCCACGACCTCGCTCTACCAAGACGGCGGCTGGTACGAGCTGTTGGACACCGAGGCGTGGCAGACGATGATGCAGCGCGTGGATAGCGGGCTCTCCCCCTACGCGAGCGCCGACGAGGACCTCACGGCCGGGCTCGCGGGCTCGCAGTCCGAGAACATCAAGAACGGCGATATCTCCGATGGCTCGACCACCTTCGAGCCGGGCACCCCAGCCGACGTGGACGCCACGGTACTTGTGCTGAACGGCACTGGCATCAGCGGCCTCGCGAACCGCATCGCGTCCTCGCTCGAGAAGCACGGCTACGAGACGAGCACTGGCAACGCGCAAAACTCCTACGAGTATTCGGTGGTGGCCTACAGCTCGCCCGAGAACAAGACGGCCGCCGAGGCTGTGGCGAACGCGCTCGGCGGCTCGATCGATGTCGAGGACTGGCAGGGCGTCTACGAGACGGACAGCGATGTCGTGGTGGTGCTCGGCGAGGACATGGCGAGCTCCGTCGACCTCCTCTAGCTCGCGCGAGTGCCCTGCGCACGGCGCCTCGGGCGTCTCACCCCCACGCTGAGAACCTGTATTGTGTGAGCTGGCTTTGAAGGAGGCAGGCACATGGCTGACGCGCCGAAACGCGACTTCCTCGATGACATCATCGACATCACCGGCGACTTGCAGGCGATTGGCAACCCGCTCAACAACCTCGCGAACACGCTCGCGGCCGAGCCCGGCTCCGAGCCCACATGGAACCCGGCCGACTACAAGAAGCGCCCGCGCGCGAACGTGATCCCGTGCACCTCGTGCCGTACGAAGGACCCGAAGACCTGCGCGCGTTGCGTGGAGGCGTGCCCGGTGGGCGCCCTCACCATCGACGAGGGCGCCATCGAGATGGCCGACACGTGCATCAAGTGCGGGCTCTGCGTGGAGGCGTGCCCGAACGAGTGCTATTCCGTGCGCGAGCTCGCACCGCGCTACCTCTACGACCAGATCGCCGCAGCCGCCATGAGCCACGAGACGGCCTACGTGACCTGCACGCGCGCAATCGGGCGCCTTCCCGAGAAGAACGAGGTCATCCTCCCCTGCGTGGGGGTGGTGCCGAGCGAGGTGTGGGCCTCCATCATGGCGGACTACCCGAACGTATCCGTCTATCTGCCGCTCGGACTCTGCGAGAGCTGCCGCACGATCACCGGTGAGGAGGCCTACACCGACGCGATCGGCAGAGCCGAGGAGTGGTGCGGCTTCGGCCTCGGGCTCGAGGTGGACGAGGACGACCTCACCCACGAGTTGAACCGCAACTGGCAGCGCCAGGAGTTCATGGACAACCTCGTGAACTCCGGGCAGCGCCTGCTCACCGGCGCGAACCCCGCCCTCACCATGGCCCAGCGCGTCACGCAGCAGATCCGCGGGCACACCGCCCAGCTGAACCGCCTCTCCAGGACGATCGACCAGGCCATGGGCGGCAACACCTCGAAGAACCAACGACGCATCTTGCTCGATCGCCGCAAGCTCCTCATGGCCATGCTCCAGAGGCACCCCTCGCTCGCCCAGAACATCGACCTCTACGAGCCGGTGTGCGATCCCGACCTCTGCACGCTCTGCGGCGCCTGCGAGAAGGTGTGCCCCACGCGCGCGATCGAACTCACGCCGGAGGGGCGCTGGCTGTGCGAGAACGCGTTTTGCACGCAGTGCGGCGCGTGCTTCCACGTGTGCCCCACCAAGGCGCTCGAGCCGGACTACATCGATGCCTCCGACCTCGTGCTTCCCGATGACGAGGCGAGGATGGCGCAGGTGAGCGCGAAGGACCAGAAGGCCGACATCGAGCGCCTGAAGGCCGAGGGCATGAAGGCGCTGAACCAGGGGCTCGACTTCCTCGAGCGCCTCGGTGGCGCGGCTGCCGGTGCGGCGGGCGGCACCGCGAGTGGCGCGGACGCGGCACATCCGGGCACCACGACGAGCGAGGAGTAGCACATGGCGCTTTCGATCGGCATCGTCGGACTTCCGAACGTGGGCAAGTCCACGCTCTTCACGGCGCTCACGAAGCGAAGCGGCCTCGCCGCGAACTATCCCTTCGCCACGATCGAGCCGAACGTGGGCGTGGTGGACGTGCCCGACGAGCGGCTCGGCAAGCTCGCCGCGATCGTCGACCCGGGGCGCATCGTGCCCGCGACGGTGGAATTCACCGACATCGCCGGGCTCGTGAAGGGCGCCTCCGAGGGCGAGGGCCTCGGCAACCAGTTCCTCGCGAACATCCGCGAGACCTCGGCGATCTGCGAGGTCGTGCGCTATTTCAAGGACCCCGACGTCGTGCACGTGGACGGGCGCGTGGATCCGGAGGGCGACGTGGAGACGATCCAAACCGAGCTCGTGCTCGCGGACCTCGCCACGATCGAGCGGCAGATCCCGCGCCTCGAGAAGGAAGCGCGCAAGGACGCCGACGCCGCGGCGACGCTCGCCCTCGCGAAGCGCCTGCAGCCGTGGCTGGACGACGGCCATCGCGCCGCGGAGTTCGAGATGACGGACGAGGAGCGCGCGCTCGCGAAGACGCTCTTCCTCCTCACGATGAAGCCCGTGATCTACGTGGCGAACGTGGACGAGGACGCCCTCGGCGAGCCGGTTGCGCCCCTCGCGGGGCAGCAACCGATCCCCATCTGCTGCGAGGTGGAGGCTGAGCTCACGGAACTCGACGACGCCGAAGCGGCGGAGTTCCTCGAATCGCTCGGCCTCGAGCGCTCGGGCCTCGAGCGCCTCGCGCAGGTGGCCTACGACACCCTCGGGCTCCAGAGCTTCTTCACCGCGGGGCCGATGGAGGTGCGCGCCTGGACCGTGCGCAAGGGCGCGAAGGCGCCCGAGGCCGCAGGGGTGATCCACTCCGACTTCGAACGCGGGTTCATCAAGGCCGAGGTCGCGAGCTACGAGGACTTCGTGGAGCTCGGAGGCGAGGCGCCCTGCCGCGCCGAGGGAAAGCTCCGCATCGAGGGCCGCGACTACGTGATGCAAGACGGCGACGTCTGCCACTTCCGCTTCAACGTGTAGGAGCGCACGTCGAGGAGACTATCAGGCTCGTTTCGCCACATGACCAGTTTTTCGGTGCGATGCCGCACCGAAAAACTGGTCATGTGGCGTAAGTTTTAGAGAGCGTTTCTGGTCGTGCGACGTACGTGCAAGAAAGCGCTTTCTTTAGGTACCTGCCCGTCACGCTCTCGGGGCAGCGGGCCACCTGCTCGGGCGTGCCGGCCACCACCACGCGGCCGCCGGCCTCGCCGCCGCCGGGGCCGAGGTCGATCACGTAATCCGCGTTCGCGATCATGTCGAGGTCGTGCTCGATCACCACCACTGTGGCGCCGTGGGCCACGAGATCCTGGAGTACGTCGAGGAGCACCTCCACGTCGAGCGGGTGGAGGCCGATCGTCGGCTCGTCGAAGACGAAGAGGGAATCCTCCTGTCCGCGTCCGATCTCGCTCGCGAGCTTCAAGCGCTGCGCCTCGCCGCCCGAGAGCGCGGGCGTTGCCTCGCCGAGCGTGAGGTAGCCGAGCCCGAGGCCCTTGAGCACGCGGAGCCTCGAGAGCACGCCGCGCTGCCCTTGGAATTGCACACCCTCGATGGCGGCGATGGCCTCATCCACCGTGAGCGCGAGGAACTCCGGAAGCGAGAGATCGCGGCCACCCGCCACCTCGAGCCGGAAGCGCTCCGCCGCATCGCCGTAGCGCGATCCGCGGCACGCGGGGCACTCCATCTCCACGTCGGGGAGGAACTGCACGTCGAGGTTCACCGAGCCCGTGCCCTCGCACGTGGGACACCGCAGCGTGCCCGTGTTGTAGGAGAAGGCCCCGGCGTTGAGCTTGGCCGCCTTGGCCTCGGGCAGGCGCGCGTAGGCGCGGCGCAGGAGGTCGAGCACGCCCGAGTACGTGCCCACCGTCGAGCGCACGTTCACGCCGATGGGCGTGGCGTCGATGAGCTGGGCGCGCGTGATGCCGGCCGCGTCCAGGTGCCGCACCTCGGGCGGAAGCGCCTCCTCGGCGGCGCGCGCGGTGAGCGCGGGAAGGAGCCCCTCGAGCACGAGCGTCGTCTTGCCGGAGCCCGAGACCCCCGTCACCGCCGTGAGGCGTCCCTTCGGGATGCGCACGTCGAGCGGCTTCACCGTGTGGATGGCGTTCGTGGAGAGCTCGATCTCGCCGAGGGCGAAAAGCTCGTCAGCGCTCGCGCGCTCCCTCGGACGCACGCGCCGCGCGCCCGAGAGGAAGGGACCGATGATCGAGGCGTCGTTTTCCTCGAGCTCCCCCACGCTGCCCTTCGCGATCACGCGACCGCCGCCCGCGCCGGCCGCCGGTCCGAGCTCGCAGAGCCAATCCGCGTGCCTGAGCACGCGTACGTCATGATCCACCATCACCACGGAATTGCCGTCGGCGAGCAGGTCGTCCACCACGCCGAGGAGCCCATCCATATTGGCCGGATGGAGGCCGATCGACGGCTCGTCGAGCACGTAGAGCACGCCGGTCGTGCGGTTGCGCACGGCACGCGCGAGCTGCACGCGCTGGCGCTCGCCGGTGGAGAGAGTCGAGCTCGCGCGGTCGAGCGAGAGGTAGCCGAGTCCGAGCTCGCGAAGGCGCTGCATGGGCTCTGCCATGTCGGCGAGGATGGCGCGCGCCATCGGCCTCAAGTCCTCCGGGAGCTCCTCGGCAAGGTGCGGCATGTCAGCTTCGTTCGAGGGGTTCGCGCCCACCCACTCCCAGAGTTCGTCGAGCGTGAGCGCCGTGGCTTCGGCGAGGTTCTTGCCACCGAGCCTGGGGGCTCGCGCGGCTTCGGAGAGCCGCGTGCCGTGACAGTCCGGGCAGGACGCCTCCACGAGGAACTTCGCCACCCGCGCGAGGCCCTTCTCGTCCGTCACCTTCGCGAGGGAGTTCTCCACCGTGTAGACGGCGTTGAAGTACGTGAAGTCGAGCTCGCCCGAGCGCCCGTCCTTGTTCTGGTAGACCACGTGGCGCTTCTCGGGCGGTCCGTTGAAGACGATGTCGCGCTCGCGTGGCGTGAGGTCCTTGAAGGGCACGTCGGTGCGCACGCCCATGTCGCGCACGATGTCGATCATGAGCGACCACATGAGGCTCTGCCAGCTCGCGACCGCCCCCTCCTCGATGGACTTCGTCTCGTCCGGCACGATGGCGGCGAGGTTCACCTCGCGTACGATGCCGGTGCCCGCGCACCTGGGGCACGCTCCCTCGCTGTTGAACGCGAGCGCCTCGGCGCCGGGGCCATAGAACTCGACGCCGCAGGTGGGGCATACGATCGACTGCTCGAGCGCCACGTGGGTGGAGGGCGGCACTCGGTGGCCGTTCGGGCACACGTGGCTCCCCAGGCGCGAGAACGCGAGGCGAAGGTGGTTCAGGAGCTCGGTGGAGGTGCCGAAGGTGGAGCGCACGCCGGCGATGCCGGGTCGCTGCCTGAGCGCGAGCGCCGCGGGCACGTGGAGCACCTCGTCGACGGCGGCGCGCTCTGCCTGCGAGATGCGGCGGCGCGTGTAGGTGGAAAGCGATTCGAGGTAGCGACGCGAGCCCTCGGCGTAGAGCACGCCCATCGCGAGCGAGCTCTTGCCCGAGCCGGAGACCCCGGCGACGCCCACGAACTCCCCGAGCGGGATGTCGATGTCCACGTCGCGCAGGTTGTGCACGCGCGCCCCGCGCACGGAAATCGCCTGCGGATCGTGCCGCTCGCGCGCGTGCGGTGCCCTCTTCGCCATGCCCACTCCGTCCACTCGCTGCCGACGGGAGCATTGTGGCACCCCTCGCGGCCGCGCTCGCCCCGCGCTGCGCGAACTCCACGGGGCGCATCCCGCGCGCCGTCAGGGCCGCTGGCTACAATGGGAGTTCGGCGCTTTCCCCGCCACTCTCCCACGCGTCACAGAAGGAGCCGCCATGTCATCCGGAATGATCCTGCTCATCGTGGTCATCGTCATCGTCGTGGCCATCGTCATCGCGGTGATTGCCGTCTACAACGGCATCGTGTCCAAGCGCAATCGCGTGGACAACGCCTGGCAGAACATCGACGCGAACCTCCAGCGCCGAAACGACCTCATCCCGAACGTCGTGGAGACGGTGAAGGGCTACGCCAAGCATGAATCCGGCGTGTTCGAGGCCGTCACCGAAGCGCGCGCCATGGCGAGCGCTGCGAAGACGCCCGAGCAGGTGATGGAGGCGGATAACCAGATCACCGCCGCGCTCCGCCAACTCTTCGCCGTGGCCGAGGGCTACCCCGATCTCAAGGCGAGCGCGAACTTCCTCGAGCTCCAGACGCAGCTCCAAGACGCCGAAGATCGCATCGTCTACGCGCGCCAGAGCTACAACGACTGCGTGTACGCCTACAACACGTCGATCCAAACCTTCCCCGGAAACATCATCTCGGGCATGGGCCATTTCGAGCCACGCACCGGCTTCGAGGTCACGGAGGCGGAGGCACGCTCCGTGCCCAACGTCACGTTCTAAGGGGCTCCCATGGCCGCCTCGCACAAGCGCAAGCCGACTCCGAGATCCAACACGAGCGGGCTTCACCGGGCGCAGCGCACCATCTCTGCGGACGCCGGCGAACCGCAAGCGCGACCCCGCGTGCCAAAGAGCGAGCTCAGCGGCAATACGACCGAACTCGATGCCACGGCCATCGCCGAAGGGGCGCGCGCCCGGGGCGCGATCTCCGCACGGCACGGACACCGCATCGAGACGATCCGCCACGCGCGCCGCTCCACCAGTGCCGATGAGGGGAGCCAGAACCCCGCGGGCGACGTCCCCGCGCCAGGCGACGGGACCCCGAGTACGCCCACGCGCCCCATCACGCGCCCGAACCAGCGGCCCGAGGAGAGCCCCTACGTCCTCGCGCCGCGCGCCGCCTCGGCGAAGAAGCGCACCCCACGGCGTCGCAACAAGGCGCCGAAGGGCGTGATCATCGCCGCGTGCTGCGTGGTGGCGGTGGCCGTGGGGCTCGTGGTCGCCTTCGCCGCGGGTGCCTTCAACACGCCCGTCACCTCGCCTTCCGAAGGCATGGACGGCCTCTACGTGCCGCCGGTGGAGGACGATCCCGCGGATGGCGAAGGTGGCGTCGCTCCCACGATGGGCGAGGCGTCGGTGTCGCTCTCGGCCGTGGGCGACAACCTCATGCACATCCCCGTGGTGAACACGGCCGACTACGCCGAGGGCTCCTACGGCGACGGCCTCTACGACTTCACCGTGCTCTACGCCGGCGTGAAGGACATCATCGACACGCACGACATCAACTTCATCGACATCGAGACGCCCATGGGCGGCGATGAGCGCGGCATCAGCGGATATCCGTCTTTCAACACGCCCTCCGACGACGCCGCCGACATCGCGGACTTCGGCTTCAACCTCGCCAGCACCGCCACGAACCACGCGTGGGACGGCGGCCTCGAGGGCATCCAGAACATGAACGCCACCTGGGCCGAGCATCCCGAGGTGGTGGTGACGGGCACCTTCGTGAACCAGGAGGACCGCGACCGCATCCGCGTCTTCGAGAAGAACGGGATCACGTTCGCCTTCCTCGCCTACCAGGACTACCTGAACGGCTACGTGCTGCCCGACGACCTCTCGTGGGCCATCGCCGATTCGAATGATCGCGCGAAGGTGAAGGCGGACATCGACAAGGCCCACGAGCTCGCGGAGTGCGTGATCGTGGCCATGAGCTGGGGCGACGAATACGCCAACCAACCGAACCAGTCCCAGCGCGACTGCGCGCAATTCTTCGCCGACAACGGCGTGGATCTCGTCCTCGGATTCGGCCCGCACGTGATCCAACCCGTCGAGTGGCTCGACGCCGCGCACACCACGGGCGACGGCGCGGAGAACCCCTTCGCCGGCCACCGGACACTCGCCGTCTTCTCCCTCGGCAACTTCGTGAGCAACCAGCAAGACGCCTTCAGCAACGTGGAAGGGTGCTTCACCTGCAATATCACGCGCGATGCGAACGACGCGATCGCGATCGCCGACCCCACGTGGATCCCGCTCGTGAACCACTTCTCCGGCGGCGCCGGCCACACGGTCTACCAGCTGAAGAACTACACGGAGGAGCTCGCGCGCCAGCACGACGTCCTCGGTTCCCTCGAAGACCCCCTCGGCTACGTCCGAAGCTACACGACCGACTACATCAACCCCGAGGTCGTCAATATCGACATGTAGCCCTGATTACGCCGCGCACTCAATTATTCGGTGCGCGCCCTTCGCACCGAATAATTGAGTGCGCGGCGGCGCCAACAATGTGCCCGGCTTCGCGCTGCGAAGCCGGGCATCCGCGTTACCAAAGCGCCCTGGACGCAGGTTTTCGGTGCGAGAATCGCGCACCGAAAACCTGCGTCCAGGGCGTAAAGGGCTTAGAACACCCTGTTCTCGCGGTAGAACCTTATGAGCGACTGGGTGGAGGGGTCTTGCTCGGCGAGGGCCTCGTCGCTCTCGGAGAGCGCCGGGGTGATCTGCTTGGCGAGCTGCTTTCCGAGCTCAACGCCCCACTGGTCGAACGAGTTGATGCCCCACACCACGCCTTCCACGAAGGTGATGTGCTCGTAGAGCGCGATGAGCTCGCCCATGGAGAACGGCGTGAGCGCCACGCCGAAGATCGAGCTCGACGGGCGATTGCCGGTGAAGATGCGCGCCGGCACGATGGCCTCGGGCGTGCCCTCCGCGCGCACCTCGGCCACGGACTTTCCGAAGGCGAGGGCCTTCGTCTGTGCGAGGAAGTTGCCGAGGAAGAGCTCGTGGACGTCTTGATCGCCGTCCTTCGCGGGGTTCGGCGTGTTGCAGAAGGCGATGAAGTCCGCCGGTACGATCGTCGTACCCTGATGGAGCAGCTGGTAGAAGGCGTGCTGGCCGTTGGTGCCCGGCTCGCCCCAGAAGATCTCGCCCGTGGCGCAATTCACGATCGAGCCGTCCCAGCGCACGGACTTGCCGTTCGATTCCATCGTGAGCTGCTGGAGGTAGGCCGGGAAGCGCGCGAGGTACTGGTCGTAGGGCAGCACGGCGTGCGACTGGCAGCCGAAGAAGTCGCGATACCACACGTTCATGAGGCCCATGAGCATGATCGCGTTCTCCTCCACCGGCGCCTCGACGAAGTAGGCATCCATGGCGTGCATGCCGGCGAGGAAGCTCTCGAAGTTCTCGGGGCCGAGCACGACCGCGAGGATGGTACCCACTGCGGAATCGACGGAGTAGCGGCCGCCCACCCAGCTCCAGAAGCCGAAGGTGTTCGTGGGATCGATGCCGAAGTCCGCCACGAGCTTGAGCTCCGTGGATACGGCGACGAAGTGCTTGGCCACGGCCTCCTTGCGCGACTCCTCGCTGCCGTCGATGGCACCGCGCGCCACGAGGCCATCGAGGAGCCACGTGCGAGCCTCGCGCGAGTTCGTGAGCGTCTCGAGCGTGGTGAAGGTCTTGGACACGATGATGAAGAGGGTGGTCTCGGGGTCGAGGTCGCGCGTCTTCTCGGCGATGTCGTTCGGATCGATGTTCGAGACGAAGCGCGCGGAAAGGCCGTTCTGCTTGTAGACCTTGAGCGCCTCGTAGACCATGGCCGGGCCGAGGTCGGAGCCGCCGATGCCGATGTTCACGACCGTCTCGATGGGCTTGCCGGTGACACCCTTCCACTCGCCCGAGCGCACGCGCTCCGCGAAGGCGTAGACCTTGTCGAGCTCGGCGCGCACGTCGGCGACGACGTCCTGGCCATCCACCGTGAGCGTGCCGGCCTCCTCGGCCGGACGACGGAGCGCCGTGTGGAGCACCGCGCGATCCTCGGTGGTGTTGATGTGCTCGCCGGCGAACATGGCGTCGCGACGCTCCTCCACCTTGCACTCGCGCGCGAGGTCGACAAGCAGGCGCACCGTCTCGGGCTTCACGAGGTTCTTCGAGAGGTCGATGCGCAGGTCGCCCACGTCGAAGGTGAGGTTCGCCACGCGCTGGGGATCGGCGGCGAACCACTCGGCAAGGCTCACGCCCTCCTCTTTGAGCTCGGAAAAGTGCTGGGTGAGGGCCTCCCAGGCCTTCGTGGTCGTGCAATCGACGGGTGCGCTCATGGCGATCCTTCCCTTGCGCGCGACGCTCGCGCGGCTTCACGTTTCAGTGCCCTAGCCTACTCCACGAACCTCGCCGCGCGGACCACGAGCGGCCGAACGCGAGGTTCGCTCAGTACGGTTCCGCGAGTGGAGGAAGGCGCTTCAGGCGCGCCCACATGAGCTGCTTTTGCGCGGGGTCGGCAAGTGACGCGGCAAAGTCCCCGAGCGCCATCACGCGAAGCCCCACCACCTGGACCACGAGGCCCGGCTCGAGGAGCGCCTCCGAGAGATCCGCGAGCTCCACGAGGTCGGTGGCGAGCGTCTCCGAGAGGAGCGTACGCGCGGCCTCGTCCGTGGCCACCACGCTTAGGGGCGAGAGCGTCGCGATCGTGAGCGCGAGGAGCTCCGGCGCCATCCTCTCGCCGTTCTCGAGCACGCCGAGGCAGCCCGCCCAGTCCTCGGGCGCGTAGCCGAGCGCGCTCGTGGCCTTGAAGAGCGCGGCCCCGTCCTCGCCAGAGAGCGGTTCGGCGCCCAAGGCCTCGGCCTCGCTCGGCGTGCCCTTCACGAAGAGGATCGTGGGAAACGCGCAACCGGCGAGCCGCACGCCCCGTTCGGCGAGGGTCTTGAGCTCGGCTTCCGCCTTCGCTCGCGCCGCCTCTTTCGCACTCTTGGCCATGCCACCTCGCCTTCGCGTCCGCCGTTCGGCGGTTTGCTCGAAGTCTAGGGCATCTCGCGTCAGAAACTTCCTGCTCGCGGGTATAGAAGTGCCGAGCGCAGGCGCGCCCTTCGGGGCGTTTCTTCTTCCGGAGGCACGAAATGGCCGTACACGAACTCACCGCCCAGAACTTCGACAGCGTCATAAACGGGGCAAGCAAGCCGGTCCTCGTGGACTTTTGGGCATCGTGGTGCGGGCCGTGCCGCCTCCTCTCCCCCATCGTGGACGAGCTCGCCGAGGAGATGTCCTCCCAGATGGACGTCTATAAATGTAACGTCGAGGAGAGTCAGGACCTCGCCGTGCGCTTCCAGGTGATGAGCATCCCCACGCTCATCCTCTTCAAGGGCGGAAAGCCCGTGCACACCATGGTGGGCGCCGTGCCGAAGGCCAAGCTCGCCCAGGAGCTGCGGTCGGTGCTCTAGGCCCGCCGCGCGCCGCCTTAGAATGGGCGCATGGCGTCGCCCTCGCAAAGCACACATCTCCGTGAACGCGCGCATCGCGTGACGGATTTCGCGCGTCGCTACGGCTGGATCATCCTCGCAGTCGTGGCGTCGGTGCTTTTGTTCGTGGTGGTCCAGCGGCTCGTGGAAGGCGAGCTCGTGCGCCTGGACAGCACCATCTACTGGAACTTCGTGCACCCGCTCCAAAGCGAGTGGCTCACCTCGGCGATGATCGCCATCACGAACCTCGCCGCCATCCCCACGCTCCTCGTGGTGCTGCTCGTGCTCGCGGCGCTCGTACCGGGGTGGAAGCCCGCCACCTGCGCGCTCGTGAACCTTTTGCTCGTGGTGTGCCTGAACGAGCTCCTGAAGCAGATCGTGCAGCGCCCGCGCCCCGAGGGCTACCGCCTCATCGCCGAGCAGGGGTTCAGCTTCCCCTCGGGCCACTCGATGGTGGCCATGGCCTTCTACGGCCTCTTCATCTGGATGATCTGGCGCTACGAGACGGATGCGCGGCTCAAGTGGCTGAAGTCCGCGGGCTTTGTCGCCATCATCCTCTTGGTGGGTTTTTCGCGCATCTACCTCGGCGTCCACTACTTCTCAGACGTCCTCGCGGGATGGTGCGTGAGCTATCTCTGGCTCGTCTTCTTCACGCAGGTGGTGGCGAAGCGCTTCATGCCACCCGCCCCCGAGCATCCAAGCCCGCCCGCTGCCGGCGCGAGGGGCTAGAAGAACCACCACCAGGCGCGCTCCTTATCCTCCTCGCTCATGGGCAGCTGGACGATCTCGGGATCCTCCACCTTGCCGCCTTTGAGAAAGAGGCGACCGATCGTGGGGCCCTCCTTCGAGCGCGGGCTCGTGGGCGAGCCGGGATTCATGATGAGCGTGCCGTTGTCGGCGTACTCGATCACGGGACGGTGCGTGTGGCCGAAGATGCACACGTCGGCCGTCTTCGGGCGCATCTGCTCCCTATGGTGGACCACCTGGAAGCGCACCCCTCCGAGGGAGAAGCGCGCCTCGCGGCCGATGTTCGGGCCGTATTCGTAGGGGTAGTCGTTGTTGCCGAGGCACAGGTGCACCGGCGCGATCCCCTCGAGGGCCTCGAGGTCGGCGCGAGAGCAAATGTCTCCCGCGTGGATGAGGTAATCGCACCCGCGAAGCTCATCGAGGAGCTCTTCGGAGAGGTAGCCGTGCGTATCGCTCACCACGTCCACCCGAAGGCGACCCGCACGCCCCATGGCACTCCCCTCGCGCTAAAGGCCGAGGGCTCGCTTCAATTGCACGACGCGGCGCCTCGACACCGAAACCTTCTTCCCGCTGATGCCGTTCAGGCCGAGCTTGAGGATACCGCTCGAGACGACCTCGACGTCCTCGACGTGCGCGAGGTTCACGATGTAGCCACGGTGCACGCGGAAGAAGCCATGCGGGCCGAGGCGGTTCTCGAGCTGCGCGAGCGAGATCGTGGAGAGGTAGCGATCGGTGTCGGTGTAGATGCAGGAGTAGTCGTCCTTGGCCTCGATGTAGCGGATCTGGTCCACCGGCACGAGCACCTTGCGACCGCTCTTCTCCACCGGGATGCGCTCCTGGGGTGGGCGCGACTGGCGGCGTGGCGTGGCGTGCGCGGCCACTTTGTCCAGCGCGGCGTTCAGGCGCTCCTCCTCCACGGGCTTCACGAGGTAGTCGATGGCCTCCACCTCGAAGGCCTTGAGGGCATACTCGCCGTAGGCCGTCACGAAGACGATGGCGGGCGGGTTCTTGAGCTTGTGGAGCGCCTCGGCGAGCGACATGCCGTCGGTCTTGGGCATGCGGATGTCGAGGAAGAGCACGTCGGGACGCCCGTCCATGAGCTTCTGGACGGCCTCGCGCGCGCCGGACGCTTCGACGATGGATTCAACGCGACCAGATTGTTCGAGCAGGTACCTGAGCTCCGAACGGGCGGGAGCCTCGTCATCGACAATCATCGCACTGAGCATGAATGCCACCTCTCCTGGCGGAACCGTGCGTCGTTCCCCCGGACGCACACATTCCTGAAAAGCATTGTAAAGATACCCGCTTTTTCAGGAATTACGCAATCCGGCAACCACGAGTTTGCAAATCTGAATCGTGGGCGCTCGTGCCCGGCTACTGGGTGCTTTCGATGCGCGGCAAGCGCAACGCGCCGTTGAGACGCAGCGTCACCACCGTGCCCTCGTCGGGCCGCGACACGATGTCCATGTCGGAGCCTTGCTCATACTGCTTGACGATGCGCTCGTGCACGTTGCGAAGCGCGGTGCCGGTGCCGCGCGTGGGGTCGTCCACTTCGCGCGCGATCGGCGCGTCCCAGTCTGCCTGGAGCCGCTCGAGCTCGGTTTTCGTCATGCCCACGCCGTCGTCGGCCACGGAGATGAGGAGGTCGTCGCCCTCGGTGGTGGCGTAGACGTCGATGTGGAGCGTGCCCGTCTCGCGCATCGCGTGGGCCACGGCGTTCTCCACGATCGGTTGGATGATGAAGGACGGCACCGGCACGTCGCCAAGGCCCTCGGACAGCTCCTCCTGCTCGCTGATGCGATCGCGCCCGAAACGGGCGTATTCGAAGATGAGGTAGCGGCGCGTCTGCTCGAGCTCGCGCGAGAGCGGGATGAGGCTATCGGAGTTCTCGAGCGTCTGGCGATAGAAGCGCGCGAACTCGCGGAGGAGGTCGCGCGCGCGGAGCGGATCCGTGCGGATGAGCGCGCTGATGGTGTTGATCGTGTTGAAGAGGAAGTGCGGGTTGATCTGCGCTTGGAGCGCGCGGACCTCGGCCTCGGTGGCGAGGTGCGACTGGCGATCGAGCTCGGAGAGCGCGAGCTGCGTGGAGAGGAGCTCGGCGAAGCCTTGCGCCACGGCGCGCTCCGTGCGATCGATGTCGCGGTAGTTCGAATAGTAGAACTTGATGACGCCGATGGTCTCGCCGCGCACTCGAAGCGGGCACACGATGCCGGCGGGCAGGAACGACACCTCGCGCAGGCGCTCGGCGGTGTCCATCTCGTCGAGGTCCTTCATCTGCGCCGGTGTGATGGACGAGAAGGTCTGCGTGGTGCCACCGGCGAGGACGTCCATGGTGGCCTGGGTGCGCACGGGGCTTCCCGGCGGGAACTCCGGCTCGAGCACGCCCACGTAGGCGAGCACGTGCTCGCGGTCGGTGATGGCCACCGCCTCGGCGCGCGTCTCGTGCCAGAGGAGCTCGCACACGGCACGGCACCCGGCCGGCGTAAGGCCCTCGCGGATGAAGGCGAGCGTGGTGGAGGCCGTGCGAAGGGTCTGCTCGGTGGCCATGCTCTTGATGTGGTCCGGCGCGCTGAGCGAACGCACGCTCGTGAAGATGGCGATGACCATGAAGATGCCCGCGATAGCGGCGAACGGCCATTGATCCGACACGATGCACCATACGAACGCCGTGCCGAGGCCTACGAGGGCGAGCACGAGGAGCACGATCACGTAGACGCTGAATGAAGTCCAGAACTTCCGATAGGTGTTCACTGGGCATCCTCGGGCACGCCAAGGGATTCGGGCGACTCTGCCGGCCCCTCGGGCTCGGGCGCCTCGGGCGCCTCGGGCGCCTCGGCTACCTCGTCCACGAGCGCCTGCGAGGCCACCTCGGCCTCCACGACGCTCGCCACGCCCTCCACGGCCTCGTCAACGGCGCTCAACACCTCGAGGTCCACGTCCTTCTCGGCGATGGCCTCGTCGGGTTCGGCCATGGAGAGGAGCGCCTCCGCCGCCTCGGCGCCACTCACGATCACCGCAGTGGCCTCGGGCGTCACCATCTCGCGAAGCACCTTCGGGATGCCGCTCGCGAGGAGCTCGAGCGCGAGCTCGCGATCGTCCCAGAGCGCCTCCATGAGCGAGGGCCACCAGGTTTGGAAGGCGAGGTAGCGGCTCTTGCTCTCAGCGGCCGCAGCGCGCGCCTCGCCCACGCCCTTGCGCCAAATCTCGAGGTAGGCGCCGTGCTCGCTCGTAGCGATGGCACGGCGTAGCGCGGTCTTCTTCGCGCGCTCGTCCACTGCGGGCGAGACCCACGTGCCCGGATAGGGCATGAGCGAGGAGGGGGTGACGCGGTTGAAGCCGATGATCGAGGCCGCGAACTGGAGCTTCGCGCGCTCGTAGATCCAGCGGTAGACGTTCTGGGCGAAGCGCGTGGACGGCACGTCCGTGCGGGGCGGGCGGTGCTCGACGCGCCAGCGATTGTCGAACCACACGTCGAGCCCGTAGAAGCGCATGTTGATGAGGTAGTCCGTGTCCTCGCCGCGCGTGATGTAGGGGTCGAAGGCCACCCGCGTGTAGGCCTCGGCGTGGAGCGCCATGCAGCCGCCGCACACGTGGTTCGAGCGGCTGATGCGCGTCGCCGTCATAGCGCGGCGCATCCACTCGTTGAACTCGGCCGCCTTGTTCCAATCGCGGTCGTACCACGTGTGGTCCTCGGCCGCGTAGCAGGAGCCGTGCTCGTTCAGGAAGTAGCCGCTCTTCGCCACGATCGGCTCGCCTTGGCGCGTGAGGTTCCCGAGGCCGTAGACAGCGTCGATGAGGAAGGAATCATCGAGCGCGAGCTCGT
>CANPVI010000006.1 GCA_947581665.1 uncultured Atopobiaceae bacterium
ACGTGGGTCAGCGAATTGACCAGACCCCAGTAGAACAGCCCGGCGAAATCGCCGACGCCGCAGTCACCGCCGAAGTGGGCCGTGTACGGCTCGCTGGTAGAGGTGTAAACGTAATCCGGATAATAGGTCGAGGACGAGCCTCCCGATGCCGCCGTGGGAAGCACGACGTCGGGGTGATCCGTCGCTTGCTCGATATCCGTGATCCAGCCACTCGCGGGAAGTTCGAGGCTTACCTCTTTGAACGCGGGGTTCGTCGCGGGATCTACGTCCGTCCACTCGTCGAGGTTTTCGCAAATCCACGGCGTTTTCGCTTTCATCGTAAGATCGAGGACGCGCTTGTAAACGTTGCCCCAGATGTTCTCGATACCGAGAGCCTTGAACGATGCCGTGCCGCCGTTTGAGGTCGTTCCGCAAAGCGCGGAGATGCTGTCCGTCTGCCCGGTCTGAACGTAATTGCTTGCTGACACGACGCCGTTGTAGACGCTCTGCGAATGCCGCGTGCCGAACATGATCAAAAGCAAGGGCTGCAGGATCTCCGTGATTTCGGAAAGCTGCGTGATCATGTAGCACTCCCGCGAGGTATCTACGGAAAGATGCTTATGCCACGCTTTCGCCCCCTCATACGCCGCGGTTCTCGTCTGGTTCGTCCACAGGGTCTGTCCGCTTTTGGAGTTCAGGCAGGTCGCGTCGCTCTGCGTTTCCTGCCCGCCCTCATATACGCCGATATCGACGTGATTCCAATAGGGCGAGCCGTTTTTGTAAAACGCGCGCGGCAGATGGTACTTGTCGTTTGCCTGCTTCTCGCATACCCAGTAGTAGAGGTATTCGCCCGTCCTCTCTATGGCGACATAAAACCGGGAGAAAGAGCGGAACACGTTCCCCGCCGAGTCGGTGAACAGCTCGGGGTTGAAGAGCTTGATCGACTCAAAGGGGTTGTCTGTGACGCTTCCCACGTTCGCGGAGAACTCTATCTCCCAGGTGGAGACAACGCCATTTTTTCTGAGGACGCGCTCGCCTTTGGGGTCGCTTGCCGATTTGAGGAAACGAACCCCGTATTCAATCGGCGGGCAGGCGGCGTCGTAGGCCTTATTCCACTTTTCCCGCTCTTCCTCGGTGAGGTGCCGCGCATCGTTGTTGGAATGGTCTCTGATTTTTTTTGCGACGATGCCCGCGCCCACTTCGTCAAGGTACTTTCCCATGACTGCCTCCTTAATCTTCTGCCGTAAACAGCGCCTCGACCTCTTCCGCCGTCATGGCCGTGGGGAGATCGGCCGTTTTCGCGTAGCCGCTGAGGTCTACCTTTTGCTCCCCGAGCTTTTCCCACGCGCCTTTCGTCCAGATGTACTCCGTATAGAGGTTCTGCGATTCGGTGCCCGATTTGAGGAGGTAGATCGTTGTCTCGCTCTGCTCGGTCTCCGGAAGTGAATCGACGACGGAAATTGCGAACTTGGGGATCGTCGAAATCTTCCCGTCAACGTCCTCCTTGCTGTAATAGTTTTCGAGCCCCGTGATGCCGAGAAGGTCTTGGATCTCCGATGCCGTGTAGGTCGGCTTCGTGGGGGACTTCGCCCAAGCGGAAACGGTTGGATCGCTTTCCGTGAAGGTTTGGAGGGCCGTCCCCGCTTTCTTTACGGCGTCTTGAACCTCTTGCGCGAGATCGGTGCTCGGGATGCCGTTTTCGGGCTTGAGGTACTTTTTGTCGGCGGTCTCCTGCGCCGCCTTAACTTTGTCTGCGATGATCTTCGCGCCTGCTTGATCGAGATACTTGTTGTCTGCCATGGTTTTTGTCTCCTATTATTTGGTTCATTTGAACCACCCGCGAACGTCGTCGAGGGGTATTGCTTCGAGATTTGCGCTTGCCTTTACGTTTGTATCGGTGTCGCCGATATACCAGTTCCCGTTTTCTCCGATGTGGGGTGCTATGCCTGGCTCACCTGTTTCCCCAGGGGGGCCGATTTGCCCGTCCGCCCCAACGTAAAGCGAAATGTATGAGTAGGACGCGACCGTGTTGTCTTTTGCTATGTTTGCGATGCGCGTCCAAAGGTACTTGCCTTGCTCGGCCTTCGGGATGGTTGCGAGCCAGCCCTCCTCGCCCGGAATGGTTGTGCCGTCGTCGGAGATTTGGTAGGTTGCGATGTGGTTGACGATGCAATGCTTTGCCGCCTCCCGCGCCTCGGTCGTCGCGGCGCTCGCTTCTTCGAGGAGTCTCTCGCTGTTCTCGGCGCGCCTCTGCTCGGCGGCGTCTCGCCCTGCCTCGGCCGTTTCTCGCTTGCCTTCTTCGACCGCGCGGGCCTGTTCGTCTGCGGCTCTCTTCTTTTCCGCCTCGGCCCTGTCCGTTTCGCTTTGTGTTCGGACTTCTTCGAGGGTGGAGCGCTTGACTTCCGCCTGCGCTCTTTCCGTCTCGGAGGCGTTTCGCTTTTCTTCGGCGGTGCCCCTGTCCGTCTCGGTCTTTTCTCGGAGGGCCTCGGCCGTGGAGCGCTCTTTCTCCGCGCTCTCTCGGAGCGTCTCTGCCTCCGCCCGCGCCGTCTCTTCGGAAACGCGGTGCGCCTCTTCGGTGCCACGCTTGCCCTCCTCGACGCTTCGCTCGGTTTCTGCGGAAATGCGTTTCTTCTCCGCTTCTACGCGCTCCGCCTCAGCGGCCGCCCTGTCGGTCTCTGCCTGTGCGCGGGCCTTCTCGGATGCCTTTCTTTCGGTTTCTGCCTGCTCGCGCTCCGTCTCGGATCCGTCGCGGGCCGCCTCTTCTGCGGCTCGGAGTTTTTCGGCGGCATCTCTCGCGGCCTCCGCCGCAATGCGGGCCTCTTCGTTCTTTGCGCGCGCGGTGTCATCTGCGGCGCGAGCCTCCTCTGCCTTAACGCGGGCGACTTCCTGGGCCTCTCTGTTTGCCTCTGCAAGGACCCTTTTCTGCTCCTCCGCGTTCCTGGCCGACTCCTGCTCTGCGCGGCTCTCTTCGGCCTTTTCGCGCCCAGTTTCGGCTTTGCTTCGTGCGTCCTCTGCGGTCGCGCGCTCGGCTTCTCCTACGGCTCTCTTTTGTTCGGCCTCAACTCGTCCACTTTCTGCCTCGGAGCGGGTCGTCTCAGAGCTTACCCTGTTTTCTTCGGAGATGGCTCGCTTTGCCTCTTCGAGTGCGCGGCTCTGTTCTGCCTCGGCTCTCGCCGTCTCTGCGTTCTTTCTCTCTGTCTCCGCCTCGGCTCTCGCCGTCTCGTCCTTCTTCCGAAGGAGCTCGTCGGTGGCCCTTTGGGTCTCGTCTGCCTTGCGGCTGTCCTCGGCTTCGGCCCGCTTTTTCTCTGCTTCCTCAAATGACGTCGCCGACTCTTTCCGCGACTGCTCCGCCGCCTCGCGGGCCGCTTCTGCGACCGCTCTCTCTTGCTCGGTTTTGGCTCGGTCTTGTTCCGCCTCGACCCGACCGCGCTCTGCGGCGATCCTTGCGTTCTCGGCTTCGGCGCGAGCGGCCTCGGCGGCCTTGCGGTTTACCTCATCCTCCGCTCGTTTCTCCTCGGCGGCCGCGCGGGCTCCTTCGGCGCTCTCTACTTCCTCGAAAAGGCGGTCGCGGTCTCCCTCCGCCTGCGCGCGTTTTTCTTCGGCCTCTTGGCGCTTCGTTTCTTCTTCCTGGCGGATGCGCTCGGCCTCGGCGCGCTTTTCTTCCTCGGACTGGCGGAGCGCCTCTGCTTTGTCTGCGGCGTCGCTCGTATCCTCGGCGCGTTGGAGGGCTCTATCGACGTCTCCGATGAGCCGCGAAAGGAGATCGACGTCATCTTCCGAAATGTCCTCGCCGTCGTAACTCGCGGGCTCGATGTGAACGACGACGGCCGCAGATCGAATGACGCTGTCCTTGCTTTCGCCTTTCGGGCACCCGCAGGGGCACGCCTCTCCGCTCGAAAATACCATGATGTCGCAGTAAACATCGTCGTCCGCGATCTCGGTTGCGAAGTGCGGAAGGGGAAGAAAGAAAGTGCCGTCGCCGTTGTATTCGCCCGCGAAGCATTTGCGCTTATTGTCGTAGCTCCGCCTGACGCCGATTGCGACGAGGGAAACGTCTCCGATCTCCTCGGGGGTGATGGGTCTGTCGCACTTTGTGAGGCGGACGAGGAAAAATCTCGAATTTGCGTCGCCTTGTTTTGCGAACACCGCCGCCTTGTTGTAGGGGCGGTCGATGGGGATGGTAATTTCCTTGACGTAATCCATGTGTTATGCCTCCTGTATGAACTCCTCAAGCGCCTCGATGTCGGCGGGGGAGAGTTTGAGCTCTTGGAGCTCTTCGATGGTGAACCTCGCTCGCGGTGCCTCAACCTCCGTGTTGAAAAGTTCGTCCATCTCCTTGTTGAAGCTGTCCTTTTTGTCCTCCGTGATCTTGTAGCGGCCCTCTCCGATGGGGTGGCCGTATTTCAACAAGATCGCGTCGGCCCTTTCGTTGTAGAATTTGACGTGCGTCTCCTCGATCTCCTTGCAGAATTTGAATATCTTGAAGGCAACCGCCGCATTCATGGGTTCGTTTTTGTGCCTTGAAAATGCGCCATGCGCTTTGTGTATTTTTCCGAGTTTCATTGCCTCACCTAATCCTTAACCAAGACAGCCGCGAGGTAGAACCCCTCCGAGGTTGTCCCCGTATCCATCCCGACCCAAAGATGCGAGCCGTTGCTCCCGCAGGAAAGAACGCCGTCGTGCGAATTGCCGCTTAGGGTTGTGTTCAACCCCACCCGAACCGTCGCGCTGATCGAAATGCACCTCACGAACGTCGTCCCAAGTTTGCTTGTCAGATCGAAGGTGTATATGTAGTCATCGGCCTCTCGGTCTCCCGTTGCTGTAATTCCGACGAAATAGACGCCGCAGAACTCCACCCAGGAGAGCGAGCAGTCTTCGGTTTCTCCGCCGCCAACGTCGCTTGCCTTCTGTCTGATGTTTGCCGTTATGGTCGCGCCCGTGTGAACGCTCGGCGGCGTAATCTTGCCCCCTCCAACAAACAGGTTTTTGAAATAACCATTGAGCCATTCCTTTTGGTCGCTTCCGAGGGAGAAGGCGTCAGTTTCGAGCGGAAGGGTATTCCCTTTGATTGCGACGTATCTGTTCGTGTCCTCTTCGGAAATGGTGTCGAAGGACTTCGTCCCTGTCTCGGCGAAAACGTAGTTTGCGAAAAGGGTGTTGTATGAAACGGCGGAAGAGAACCCCCACGAATCCCCCTTAAAAACAGAAACGTAATAAGTTTGATTTGTGTAGGTGTTCTTTATCGCAAACCGAATCGAGCTTAGCAGATTGAAGTATCCCGTGGTTCCCTGTCTGTAAATGTAAACTCTTAGCCCCGAATGGAGGTTGTTCCCCTCCATCCACGACGTGACTTGAAGGCTTGCCGTGATTGGAACGCCGCCCTCTGCATAACAGAGTGTTATGCTGTTGTCCCCCGTCCTTGCCGTGATGGTGTCGCAGATCAACGATGTTATAAGCACTTCGCTCGAAAGAAGATCGCCGCCCGCGTTCTCGTTCACGAGGATGTGAAATTCGTCGTTTGCGGTGTGGAGTGACTTCTGAACGGTTACGCCACCGTCCTCCTCCGTTTCGGTTCGATCTATGATGAGCCCCGCGATGTTACCTCCCGTCGCCGTCATGAACCCGTTTTCGTCTACGGAAAAAGTTCCATTTGCGGAAATGGCTCCGTTGATGTCGATATGGTCTGCGGAGAGGCGCAACGTCCTTTCTCCCGTTGTCGCATTGATCGCGCCGACGATGGACTCGACGGAAATGTGGTTGGCCGTCAGATTGTTGACGGTGAGGTAGTTCAAGACTGCGTTCCCGTCCTTCGTAACCCCATATTCCCATACGGGCTTCCCGTCGTTCCAGTCGTGCGTCCATGCGAACCCGCCGGAATTGAAAACGTAAATAATGTGGGCCTCTTCGAGCTTCGGCGCGTCTGCGAAATAGTAGGTCGTGGCCCCGTTCTCGTCCGTAACTTCTATGAGGTAGAGTCCGAGGGCGTTTGCGATGAGCTCGTTCATGCGCTTTGCCGCCGCCTCCGCCTCGTCTGCGATGCGCTCCGCTTCTTCTTCGGCCCGTTTCAAGGCCTCCGAAACAACGCGCTTTTCGCGCTTTGTGAGGGGGTTGAGGTAGGCGTACCCGCTTGTCGTTTCGCTCTCGCCTGTCCCCTCGAGCTCCGTATTCTCCGCGAGTTGGTACTCGAGGTGAGTTATGCAGACGAAATGCTCCTCGCCCCTGGCGTCGATGTATGTCATGCCGTCGAGGGGGAAGATGTTGGGCATGGGAAGCGTCTCCGCATCAAAGGGCCTGTGACGGAATCCATTGAGCGCCGCTCCGAGGTTTGCGACGAGCGCGTCGCGCGTCTCCTCGTCCTCGTAGTCGATGAGCTCGTTTCCTTCTATGTTGAGGGTGAACCCGTCGCAGTCCCCGCTTTGGATGATGTTGTCGTCGAAGATGAGCCTAACCCCTGTGCAAACGACGTCATTTTGAAAGAGGGTATGGTCGAACCTATCGGATGCCGTTATGGTGAGTCCCGTGTCCTCGTACCAACCCGTTCGGAAGTAGCCCTCGGCGTCGATGTAGGCGCATCTCCCCATGATCTCGCAACACCACATGACAATCTGTCTCCATGTGGTCGCGTCCTCGGGTGCGCTTTTTACTTCGTAATCGCCGTTGCAAGCCGTTTCGAGCCCCGCCCTTGAAGCGTCTACGCCGCAAGTCTCGCAGGCCCTCAAAACGAGGTTTTTGACCGAAATCGGGAGGAGGGTTGTGAGGCTTGCTTCGCGGTCGAGTAGAACCATCCTATCGAGCGCCGTCAACTTGATGCGCCCGCTTTTGTTTTCATGGCCGTCGATCGTGAAGTAACCGAGCGGGCAGGAGTGCGCTCCGACGTAAACGCGCGGAAAGATTTTTGCCCCGTCGAAGTTTACATCGTCGAACTTTCCGCTCCAATTTTCGAGCTCGATCGTGAGCTCGGAGGCCCGCGCCTCCCCAATCGCTACGGATCGCCCCGAAACGGAGTCCCGCTCGAGCTTGAAGGACTTGATGTCGGCCTCCGTGAGCTCCGCTATATCGTCCCCGGAAACGAGATCGACCGGAATGCGAATGCTCGCCCGATTTTTCTTGAAGGCCTCAACGGCCTCTTTGGTGAGCTTATACATCCTTCAAGTCAGCCCTCCTTTCTGTGATTGAGAAAGAAATGCTATCCCATACCCCGCGTTTCGTGTTAAACGGGATGGCCTTGCGATCCCCCGCATAGAACTCCGCCGTAACTACTTTCCCATGGAAGGGGGAAAGGTACTTGACGTCGAAATACTCGGGGTTGAACGCTTGCAATATTTTTGCCGCGTCCTCTGCCGAAACGAGTTTCCAGGTGAGCGTAACTTTTACGAGCTGGCCGCTACGCTTTTTTACCATGACGTTATCCTCGGTTCGGCCCGCGCCGTTCTCGGACAGGTCTTGCAACTCCCATTGGAAAGTCGAAGGAACGGGGATCGTAGTAAACGGGGCCGCGTCCGACTCGTCATGCGGCCTTACGCCCTGTATGGGGTTGTATTGCTGTATGCCTTTGTCCACGGTCTCCCTCCTAAGTCCCCACGGGAATTATGGTTTTGCCTGCCTTCCTGTTCTCCCGCGTCGCTGAATCGATCGTTTCGCGCGCGGTTGTGGTTCTGCTCGAACCCCTGGGCTCATAGGTGCCGCCCTTGTCCGCGCCGCTTTGTCGGATCTCTTTGACGTCCTCCGCGATCTCCTCGATGGAGTCCGCCATTCTCTCGAAGGTGTCGCCCTTCTCCTTGCAGATCTCGCAGGCGACTTTGTATGGAATTGCTTCGTCAAGGTTGAATGTCGGGGCGGGTATGTCTCCAACGTCCGCGAGCGCTTCGAGGTCTACGTTCTCTTTGAGCGCCTGCTTCATGTCGTCCGCTACGTCTCCGATCTCGTCCTCAAACCCTTCTCCGATGCCTTCGGCGATGTAGTTACCGACCGTATCGTGCATGAGTTTCGAGGGGGATTTTATCCCAAACCAGCCCTTGATCGTGCTCCAAATGTTTTTACAGGCGTTCCCGATCGCGCTCCCGATGTTTTTGACCCCATCAATGAGCCCTTGCCCGATTCCCTTGATGATGTCGATCCCGACCTTCAACCAGTCTGTCTTGAAGATCGTTTCTATGATCGCCGAAATGAGCTTCGGAACGGCCTCTATGAGGTGTGGCACCGCCTGTGAAAGTCCAGACGCGAGCGCAACAACTATCCTCACGGCCGCATCGCTGAGCCGCTTGATGGTGTCGGGGCTCGTGAGCGCGTTGAATAGTGCGAGAACGATGTTGATCGCCGCCTCTATAATGCTCGGAAGGCAGTCCGAAATTCCCTCTACGAGCGCAACGATGATCTCTACCGCCGCATCTATGATCGTTTGTAGCATACTCTCGTCCGTGAGCGTGTCTACAATCATGAGGACGATTTCTACTGCGGCGGAAACGATCTTCGGGAGGTTCTCGCTTATCCCTTGAACGATGCTGACGATTATATTTTTTGCCGCTTCTACTATCTCTTTGCCGTGATTTTCGATAAAGCTCTGTATGGAGCCGACGAAATTCATGGCGTTTTTTGTGATGAGGTCTATGACGTTTGAAAAGGCCTCTCCGACGTCGCCGCCGCCCCGAATTGCCTCTACGATGCCCCAAACGGCTCCTGCAAATTCTTTGAACTGTTCGAGCCGCGCTCTTAACACGGCGCCGATTGAATCAAGAATATCCTTGAACGTTTGGACGCTCTCGATGAGTTGGGGGCTGACCTCCTCATCTTCGCCGATGGCCGAGAACCCTCCGACCGCTTCGGCGGCATCGTCCGCCTCCGATCCCGTCGCCGACATGACGTTGAGCTCGTCGAACCCCGCGAGGTTGCCCGCGATGGCCTCCCCAACGCCGTCTATCGACTCCGCGAGGCCGTCCTCCGCCTTCGCGGCCGACTTTGCCGCGTCCTCGATTTGATCGTTCCCTGCGGAAGAAGAGCCCGAAAAGACAATGTTGATCGCCTTTGAAACCTCTATGAGCTTTCTCGCGAGTCCGGAAAGGATGTCGAGGCCCTTCATGAGGGCTGGAACGAACGACGCGAGGAGCGTCGAGGCCGCCTCTCCTATGAGCTCCTGGAAGTCTCCCCAGGCATTTTTGAGTTGAACGATGCGCCCGTAAGGGGTATCCGCGAGGGCGGCGTTTACGCCTCCGACCTTTTCCTCGATGAGGGCTTGGAGCATTGCGACGCGCTCGCTCTCGTTTGCGAGCGCGAACTCGCTCTCTGTCTGTTCATCGACCGCGACCCCCATCCTTTTGAGGAGGGAGAGAGAGCCCGTCGAGACTGCCTGGCCCATCGCTTTCGCAACAGCCTTTGCCCCTTCGGGGGTGCCGTTGAACCCGTATTGAAAGGCGAGGAGGTCGTTCATTGCGCCCGTGAGGGACGTGAGCTCCTCCATGTCTCCGATATACGTCGCAAGCGTTTTGAGCCCCGACATCTGCGTCTCGTCTCCGACGACGCCGAGCGCCTGCTGTGCGGCCGTGAGCTCCTTGACGGCATCTATCTGTTCCTGGGTGGCGTTATATCGGTTTCGTAGTACGGTTGTGAGCTGTTGCTCTACTTCGATTTGGGTCGCGTATGCGGATACGCTCGCCTTTGCGAAGCTGATGACCTTCGTGATAGCAAACGCGGCGGCTACAAGTGAACCGAGTTTCTTGACGCTTTCCCCGAGCGAGGAAATTCCCTTGTTCGCTTTCGAGGCGTCAATTTTGGTGTCTATGCGGATGCTTCCATCTGCGGCCGCCATTTGTGTTTACCCCTTGCTGTTTGCGGTGGCGAGCGCGGCCTCAAACGCGGCGAGCCGTTCCTCTTCCTCGTCGTTGAGCCTTCGAGGTAGGGCGTACTTCTGTTTGAGCTTTGCGTATTCGCTCCGCTGTTTCGGGGGAAGGCCGTCGAGGCTCTTGGTGCGGTACCCGATGACCGCGCTAAATGCGCAGTCCCCGAGATCGCCGAGAAGGGCGAGGAACTCGAACCAATGAAGGCCCTGGACCGTGTTGAGGTTTATGCCGTATGTCTTTCTGAACGCCGAGTAAATGCGGGCCGCGTCGTAATTGAAATCGAACGTGTCCGCTCCCTCGCCTTCCTCAACCTCCTCCGCCGCCTCTTCTGCGCCGTTGAGCCCCTCTGCTATCTTCCCGCCCGACATAAACCACTTGACGCCTCGCAGGGCGTTTTCGACGTCTTTTGGGGCCCCGTCTTTGTAGAGGAGCTCCGTCATGACGTATAGCCTTTCAAAGTCTGCGAGTTCCTCGTCTTTCGACGCGAGGGCAATCTGTATGCCGATGCGAAAGTCCGAGTTGATCTTGTGGCCGTCGTAGGCGTCCGGAAGAGGGTCGAGGAGAATATTAAACGCTTCCACGGCGTTTGGCCGAATACTTCTGACCGATGCGCTGTCTGCGTTTCATCATCTCGCGCTGGATGAGGGGCGAAATTTGGAGGAGGAACTCCCCGATAAGATCGAGGGAAGGGATGACTCCCTCTCCGTAAACCTTCTTGCAGGTTCCTTCTCCGAACGTATCATCGAGCGCCTTTGCGATGCTCTTGCTTATCTCCGCGTCAATCTCGAGCGCTTTGAGGGCGTCCTCCTCGCTGTCTGTGAGGGCGTCGAGGGCCTTCATGACCTTCGCCTGCTCCTCCCGGAAAGTCCGAATAAGTCCGTTGAGTTTGAGCGTGAAGCGCTTGTCATCGGGGTTGATCTCGATGTATTCGCCCGCGTCGTTCACCTCGATTTTGATCTTCGACTGCTGTCCTACCCGAATTGAATTCTTTTCCATGTTGATTGCCTCCTTTTTTGGCTTGCCGCCTTAGTCTGTTGCTTCGGTGAATGTCTTATCTGCGGGCTTGAAAGTCCCTTGTTTTGCGTCCCCGATGAAATTGATCGTGTAGCCGATACTGAGCGGTTCGCTTCCCGCCCCGCCGTAGCTGTCGATCTGAATTGCGACGTCCTGCATCTCCGCCTTGTAGCCAGCGCTCGCGTCGCCGTCGTAAAGATCGACGATGAGGATCTGCGTCTTGCAGTCGTCGAAGAGGGCCCGCTTTCTCCGAATGCCGTTGATGAACTCAAATACTTCGTCTCCCTTCGTGGCGACCTGCGTAACGGGGATATTGGGCTGATAGCCCGTGACCTCGCTATCCGCGCTGTCCTGCGTGACGTCCTGCTCCGTCCGAACCTGTGGGTTGTAGGAAACCGACATATCCGAAACGTTCTTCCCGACGCGCGCCCAGCTCGGTTTTTCCTGGCTCGGCGTGGTATTCATGAACGTGGCCTGCAAACTCCTTTTTACCTTTTCCATTTTTGTCTCCATGTTAATGGTGTTCTTTTGCGCTGTAGCGCAGGGTTAAGATAACCTGATAATCGTTCGCCCCGTCCTCGGTGCGCGATATGAGCGTGGCGGTCTGTGTTTGCTCGATCTCCTCGATCTCGCGCCCGCAGTCGAGCTTGATCTCCCGGAAGTGGCGTTCGAGGTAGGCGGCGAGCTCCGAGAGGAACTGCTCGCAATCGAGCCTGTCTTTGCTGTCGTCGGGGGTGGCCCGAAGGTAGAGCGCGAAAGGAAATTCGCCCGTGTAGCCGCCTGTGACGTCCTCCTCAACGCGCGGCGTCCCGGAAAGGGATGTGAGCGAAAGGGAGTAAACAGCGTCGTCGAGTTTTTGGTACTCGCATCTGCAAGGGAGCCCCTCGCGCTTGTTGACGAGCTCGACGATCGCGCGCGCTATGCTTTCTCTTTCGACTGCAAACCCTCTCATTAGCCGCCTCCCGCGAGTTTCTTCGCCATGTTGACCCAGTTCGTCTTGCAGGCCGCCTTCGCCGCCTCGAACCACTGCGCCTGCGCGTCGGGGTGCTTATCCTGTCGAAAGTTCATGTTGAACCCGTAGTAGCACTTCCTCGCGTGTGGCGCGTCCCATACGACCTCGCCGCTTCCGAGCTTTGTCCCTGTAATGGCGCTTCGGTAGAGCTGTCCCGTGTTCATCGGGACATAAGGGGTGCAATCGACAATAACCTGGTTGTCGAGCCATGCCTGCGCTCTGTCGAATTGCCCGTTGAGGCGCCCCATGTTCAATGAGATCGAAGCGCCGTTCCCGCTTGCATGAAGGTTTTTGAACGTGCTCATTCTCCCTTGACCTCCCAATGCCAAAGCGATTTACTTCCGAAGTCGAGAAGCTCGGCGGCTGTGATCTTGTGGATGTTTGCGAGCGCCTTGATGTCCTCTGTCCTTATGAAGTAGGGCTCGTCGGCTTCGTAAATTCCAACGATGTAATAGTCGTCGATGGGGCAGAACGTATAGAAATCGTTTCGATCCTGGTCGTCGAGCTTCCTGTACTTGTCGGGGGCAATGTAGCACTTCCCGCCTGCGTCCGCCGAAAGGGGGATGTAGAGCGCGGTGGTACTTCCATTGTTGACCCCGACGGTTGACTTCGGGTAGGAAAAATTTGTCCGATTGAGACAGCCTCGAATGACGGTCGGCCTGTAATAGGTTTTCCCTTGCTTCTCGATCTTGTTGAAAATCGTGACCGTATGGGGGAACTTCATGGGTCCCTCCTTCCTGCAACTCCGATGCCGCAGTAAAGTAGTCCCGTCATTCCGATGTAGAGGCGAATGGTGTCGCGGATCCGCGCTTCGAGCGCTTCGGGGGAGAGCTTGTTTTCCGTGTAGGTTCGGCTCCATCCCCCGACGCTCTCGGACTTGACCTCGCGCTCGTCCTCCTTCAAATTTTCGTGGTTCGCAAAGAGAATCTCCGCGATGCGGCACTCGCACTTTCTGACCTTTTCCATACAGCATTTGGCCCGTCCGAATGTCGCCTGCTCGATGTACTCCGCCGCGATCTCCGCGTAGTATTTGTAGGAGGCCTCGTCGGTGATGGTCGTCCCGTAATATTCGGTTTTATAGCAGTTGAAATCTGCGTACACCTTTGTCGCCTCCTGCTCTTATTCTTAGTCCGCCGCCGGAACGAGGGCCGCGAAGGGTAGCCGATCGGTCTCCGTGGGCTTTTCCGCGTTGATCGGGTTCGGGAGCTCCCAGCCCATTCTCATGACGCAGCGGAGCGCGACGCTGTCCTGCTGTGCCAGGTTTAGGATGACCTTCCCGTCCGAGTCGGAAATGACGCCTTCGGTGAGGACCTTGTACGTCAAGTCCTGTCTGATCGCATAGACGAGTTGCGTGAAGTCGCCCGCGATGAGCTTCGCCTTCGTGTTGTCCCAGGTGCCGTTCTTCGAGAACTCGATGGGCGTACCGTCGAGCGCGTATCTCGAAGCGTCCTGGATGGTGGGAACAAAGATCGGCCTTTCGTTCTTGTCTCGGAGGGAGCGGAGGGAGGACTTAATGCGGATCCCCGCGACGGAGCCGCTGACCTCGAACCCGCTTTCCTCGACCTTCCCGAACACGCCATCCTCGCCGAGGAGGTCGATGTAGAGGTCGCCCGTCTCCGTGACGGCGTGATTGTGGCTCTTGATGGTGTCGAGGAGGGAATCTCTCCACGAGTCGGGCTTTTCTTTCCCGAAGAGGATGGCGTTGTCGATGACCTGTCCGAAGGCCTGCTCGACGAGCGGCCGAATCTCCGCCCAGATGTCGTAGCCGTTGTCCGCCGCGTCGTTGAGAACGGACTCGGGAATGGGAATGATGACCGCGATCTCTTCCGCGACGATCTTCTTCTTATCCCATTGCACTTTGGTGAGGGCTTTGAGGCCCGTGTCCCCGTTTACAAACCCCGCCATGGGGAGCATTTTGAGGACGGGGATCTCCCTCGTGTTGCTCGGAAGGTTGGGGAGCTTTCTCGCCCTGGAAAGGACGACGGACTGCGCGACCGCGCCCTGGATGATCTCGTGAGTTACTTCTGCGGGGATGAGGACTTCCGCATCTTCGCGGCTTGTGATGGTGAGTGGCATAATATTCTTCCTTTTCTGTTTGCCTTATTGGCTTATTCGTTCGGGGACTTCTTCCCCGCCGCGCGGAGTATCGCGGCCGTCATGCTCTCGGAAATGCTTTTCTGCGCGGTTTTCCCGTCGTTTTCTTGGGGGAGGCCGCTCCCGACTTTGATCGTCGGCGAGGGCTTCGCCTTCTTGTATTGCGGGTTGGCCTTCACTACCTCATCGAGCGCCGCCTCGAAGGTCTTTTTCTCGTCTGCGGCGATGGCCTTCACTACTTTGTCGTAGATAAATTCCACGAAATCGGGTGCTACCTTCTCTCCGACTTTCCCGATCCGCTCGCGCTTCGCGTTTTCCGCGACGAGGGCGTCGTATTTGCCTTTGAGATCGTCCCGCTCCGCCATGAGGTCGGTGTATTCCTTCGACGTTGTAACGCCGCTGACGCGCGCCGCCTCGACGTCTCTCGCGTGTTTGTTCACGTCTACATATCCGCCCTTTGAAAGGTTTGCGAGCTTAATTCCGCCCGCCGCCAGCTTCTGCTCGAAGGCTTCATAGGTGAGCGCCTCCGTTCCGAAAAGTTCTTTGAGCTCTTCCATTGATACTCCTTTTGCCGAGTTAAACGTCCTCGGCGACGATTGGTGCGGTAAACGCGCCGCCCGCGCGATGGGGCCTTTAATCGACCGCCCCGCGTCGTATCTGCTCGCCCTAATGGGCGTCTCAGCCTATCCGTTCCCGCGTGTAGTCTCTTCGGAGTAGCGGGTTTTGATCGAGAAAATCTCGCATCTGCGCCTGTTTTTCTCTTACGACTTGGCCTGCTCGCTTTGCCTCGGCCGTCATGCCCGCCGCCTGGTAGACTTCCTGCCCTTTTTTCGCGGCCCTGATCTGTCGTTCGAGGTAGCGCTGTTTTTGGTTGAGTGCGTATAGTTTATCGTTGTCTATCCCGAGCTTGCGGGAGGGGTCGCTGTCGAACGCTCTCGGCATACCCTCGAAGTAGGGGAAAAAGTCGTGATAACAGTTGATGCCCTTCAACCCGTCGGCCTCTCCGTATCCGCAAGCGTCTACAAGGGAGTCGTAGCCCTTGACGGGTTCGTTGATCCAATAAATGCCGCCTTGCCATTCTGCGTGGGAAGGCCGCGCGCCTGCGTGGGATGTCGTCTGTACGAGGTTGCAACCGAGGAGGGCGCAGTTCTGCTCCTGTATCTTCCCGATCGTCTGATTGACGGAAGTAATAAGGTTGCGCCGCGTCGCCGCCTCAACGGAGTACCTCATGACGCGCCCGCCTCTGTCGTACTCAACAACCGAAATGCCGTTGTCTATGATCTCGTCTACCGCCTGCCTGTATGCGCTGTCGAACGTCTGCGCCCCCGTTGCAACTGAAAGAAAAGCTCTGTCCGAGGCCCTCGTGAATGCGTCGAGTGCGCTTTGGAGGCACTTCGTATTCGTGAGGTTTTGGACGCTCAGCGCCCTTTGTATTGCGGCGTCGAGTGTCTGTTGCATGGCGGCCGCGCTCGCCGTTGTAGCGCCCGTTACGGTGGTTATGGCGTGTCCTGCGTTTGCCGCGAGGCGGCTGTCGTAGTCGATGGACTTGACGGCGGACTGCGAAAATATCCTCGCTACTTCCGCCTCTGTCATGCCGGAATAGCTCGAAACGATGTCGAGGAGGTCGTCGTAAAGGAGGTTGTACTGCGTCTGTTTGAGTGCGAGGAACTCTGCCGAGCCCGTGACTCTTCTGTACTTCCCGACGTAGTGCGCGACCCGCTTCAACATATCCGTTTCGATGTCGCCCATGAGCTCGACGAGGCGGCGCGGTATTTCATTGTTGATGTAGTTCGGGGTGAGCATTTAGGCGTCCTCTGTCGCCGTTGGCGGCTTGAAAAGATCTGTAATCTTCGGTTGGCTCGCGGCCTTGTTTTTCGCCCAGGCCTTCGCCTGCTCCTCGCTCTCCCCGTGGTACTTCATCCTGTATTCCCAATCTGCCATGAGGCCCTGGGAGACTTCCTGCATATCTTGTAGGCGCTCCGCCGCCTTGTCCTCGATGATGCTGTCGTCGAATGTGACTGTGATCTCCGCCTTCTCGTTTACGCTCGCGTTTGTGAAGGTGTTTGCCGCGTAAAGGATGGTTTCGATGAGCCCGACAAATACGCTCTCAATCAAAATCTCGTGCCGCTTGACGGTTCGGAACATGGCCGAGTTTTCGGATATGACCTGCGTCGCCGTTGCGATGCCGCCTGCCTCATAGCGGTAGCGGTTCTCCCCGAGCCCAACCTTCGTCGAAAGGATGTTGAGGGCGACGTTGAGCCCCTTCTCGAAGGCCTCCGCCCGTAATTCGCCCGTGCTCTCCTGGACGTATGGCTTATCGTCTCCGTTGATCGTTGTCCCCTTCGGGAACGTGTAAAATGCGACGTCGTTCGGGTCGAAGGTGGGCCGTTTTTCGCCGCCCTCGTCGATCGTGACGGCCTCCGCGCTTGCGTAAACGCGCTTGCGGCCGAGTTGGTACTCGCTCCCAAAACTGTCGAATATGAGATCGACCGTTTCGAGTTGGTCGATGGCGTTCGCAAATACGGAAACGCCGAGCGGGCTGTCGGGGTCGATGTTGTTTGCGATGTTCGGTTTGATCGGAAAGAACCACTTGCGGGGGCTGTGCGTATAGAAGGTGTAGGCGTCCGTGCTCTCGTCGTAGGTGATGTTCCCCGTATTGTTGACGGTGCCGGAAATGTTGTGAATCTCGTAATTTCCATCTTCGCCGATGAGGTGCATGGAAATGGAAATCTTTTTCCCGCGCCGCGTAACAAAGGCGCACTCCGAAATCTCCCGATTGTCGATTGTGAAGGGGTAAATCTTCGTCCCGTTCACAAACTCAATTTTGACGGCCGCCGCATCCTTGCTCGCTATCTCTCCCGTGTCGCTGTCAAATTCGATGTTGTCTACGCGGACGACGAACGCTCCGAGCCCGAGCGCGAAGGCTTTTTCGAGGCCCTGGTTGGCCTCCTGCCAAAAGTCGTTGTTTTTGAAAATATCCTCGACGGCCGTCTGTGTTTTTGGGTCGGAAATAACGATGTCCGTCTTTTCGTTGATGAGGAGCGTCGCCCAGTCCTCGCAGATCGTTTTCGCCATGCCCGCCGTGCGCCTCCGCATGGGGATCCTTTTCTGCCCGTTGTAAAGCGAGTATTTGTGGAAGGAGCGTACATAGCCCCTGTACCAAGACAACCAAGTCGCTTGGTAGGTTCGGAGCGTATCTCTTCCGAGGCTGTCAACCTTCATGCTTAAAAGGTCGGTTTTGTTGTATTTGGCGAAGATTTCTTCAAGCTTCATATAGCGATGCTCCTATGAGTAACTTTCCAAACGGCTCTATTGAGTATTCGAGCGCGTCGCAAGTGTCGATGTCGGATGTTCCATCGTCGAGGCGTTCATCGGTCTCGGACTTGGGGTTGTAGACGGCCTCGCTTAGTGCCCGTTCGAGAATTTCGTTCCCCGTCAAGATCAAAAAGCGCCGCCGCCCCATGAGCCTGTTTATCAACCGTATTCGTTCGATGATGGGGGTTTTGTAGGCGTTCCTTATGACGCATGGAAGGCTGTTTCTGATGGCCTTTTGTCTGAGCCCTGCGATGAGGGTCTGCTCTGCGCTGTCTGCATACACGGTGATCCCGCGCCTTCCGAAGTCCGTATATATCTCCGTGACGAACTCCGCAAATTCTTCTTCGAGTTTCTGTGGCGTGATGATGCCTGTTATGCGGTGCGCCCGAAGGGGGACGGCGTATGTGAAGTTTGGCGTAAACCCCGTTGCTACAAATACGCTTGCCGATTTATTCCCCCCGAAGTCTACGCCTATCGTAATCGTCGTGAGCGGCCTGTTGAACTTTTCAAGCGTCGTTCGGAACGATGCGGGGTTCTCTGCGAATGTCGGGAAACACGAACCCTCTGCGGCGACCCAGCGCCCCCATATAAGGCGTTGCCCGTCCACGGTGCCCTGGTATTCTGCGCATAGGCTCTTGACGACGCCCTCGTCGAGGTAGGGGTTGTCGAATATGGTGTAGGGCTGATAGTAGACGTCTACGTTTGGATCGTCTATAAACTTCTTGACCCAGTGGTTCGGGCCCTTCGGGTTGCAGGTGCCGTCGAACCGACTGTATTTTTGATCGAGGCGGGATTTGAGGAGGTTGAATACCTCGGGGTTCCACTCCGCCATCTCGTCGCCGTAGACGTACTTGAATGACGCGCCTCTGATCTTCGATTGTTGGCTGACCTTCTCGGCGCCGAGGCAGTAAACCGTTTCCCCGAAAAGTCGGCAGGTATTGTCGCTCGATATTTTCCCGACGAGAGTCTCCGTGTAGAACTCCCGCATTGGCATGAGTACGTTTCGCTCGATCGTTGACTTCGTAACGCCAAGGATGATTGAAAGGCCCTCGCGCCCTATGCGCTCTCGGATCGCCATCGGGATGGTGTAAACCCTGTCAAGGTAGGTTTTCCCGCTTCGGGTGGCGCCGCTTTTTATGTTCCATCGGTGGGTACCGTTGCGTATGAACTCCCTTTGCTTTGGTGTGAAGTCATTGAACGTCGCCATCGCTTCCACCTTCTAAGTTGTCTGCGGCGGTGGCACGTTCTTTCATGTGGCCGAGGATCTCGTCGAGGTGTTTGAGCTGTTCTGCGTCCCCAGCGACATCGAGTTTGTCTTTCTGCCCGAGGAGTTGCTTCCCAAGCCAAATGAGCATTGTCGTGCTCCCGTTTTTGGCCTTTTCGTATTGCCATCGGCGGAGGCTTGCTTTGCCGTACTCCTGCCCTTTTTTTATGCACTCCGAAAAAGTCTCTTTGTTCGCCTTGCTTTTGAGGGTGTCAATATCGACGTCCAAAACGGCCGCGATCTCCTCCTCGGTGCAGAAACATTGGGCGAGGCTCTCGATGATCTCTTTCCCAAGATCGTTGATGACGAGCTTCGGCCTTCCTCGCGTTGGAACCTTGTTGAAGCACGCATCGGTTGTGATCTTTTTCTTTTGGTCGATTGTTCTCGCCATCCTCCTACTCCTATTCCTTTAAGTCGAGCCAGTACCCCCCATGGCAACTCGTGCAACTTTGGGTGCACGGCTCAAATGTAACGTCGGTGTTGTATTTGTAGATGATGTCTCCGCTTGCGTCAACTCCATCCGGAAGGAGAACTTTCCCGAATTGCTTGTAGGGCGACTGTCCCATGTGTGGGGAGTTCCAAAGGTAGTGAAGGTAGTCCTTCATCGTCATGTCCATGTATTTCGCCCTGGCTTCGCTACTGCTGCAATTGTAGCCCTCTGCTGAGTGCCATTGGAACCCGTCGAGGAAATACATATCCTTTTCGACGTCTGCCCATCGGACGGTTCCTCTTCTCTTGGCGACTTGGAGCGCGTAGGAGAAGTTTCCCCGCGAGTAGTCCCATTCGGGCGGAAGGCCGCAACAGCAACCGTTGTCGCTGACCTCCTTAAAGTGCGCATCCGAGACGTAGAACCTCATCCCGAGCTTGTCGCAAAGTTCCCGCATGGAAAGGATGTACCGCTCCTTGACCTTCCGATTGAGCCGAAGGTAGCCGCTCCCCATGCTGTACCGCCTGTAAAAGTCGAGGATGTCGAACCCCGCGACGTCGCTTATAACCTTGTAGTGTTCCTTCGCTTGGTTCGTCGCTCTCTGCTCGAGGCAGAAAAATTCCGTCGTGACCGCTGTCGCTCCTGCGGCGTGTGCTTCCTTGATGAGATCGAGGTATGTTTTGTCGCTGACGCCGAGAATGAACGGCCGAAGGCGCAAAGTCGCGCCGCCCTTGTTGAGCTTCGTGTACTCCGCCATCGCGCGTAACCGTTCCTGGGGCGTCGGGACGCCGACCTCGATTTTGCGGGCCGCCTCGGGGTCGAGCGTGATGATGCTGAATTTCATGTTCCAGTTATCCTGGCCCCGGAATAGCTCGCGGTATTTCTCGTCGAAGAATACCCAGGCGCTCTTCGTCGAAAAGCAGATCGGGTAATTGATCGACTTGAAAAATTGGAGCATCTGATAGGTGACGCCGTAGCGCTTCTCGAACCCGTCGAATTGGTCGGAGAGTCCTCCGTACTGTATCGGGCGCCGAGTTTTGATGTAGGGCCAAAATTGGCTCTTCGCCTCCCCCGTAAATATCTTCTTGACGCGCTCGACGTTTATGCTCTTGACGTTTTTTGCGAGGTAGTCGTCCTTGACTCTCCCGATGCCCCGTTGGTATTGCGAAAAGCAGTAGACGCATCCGAATGAGCAGTTGCTGTAAGTGTCGAACGTAACGGGGAGCGAGCAGTCCGTGATCTCTCCCGTCCAGCGCGGGCTTCCGTAACCTTTTTCGATGCCGCTCATATTTCCCCCTGCAATACTTTCCACATCTCCTCGTAAGGGATGGCGTCTGTGTTGACGCGCCTCATCTTGACGCCTGCGGCGCGGAGCTTTTGGTGGCTCGCCTCCACGTCCTTCATTGATCGGAGGAGGTTCTCGGTCGAAAAGCTCTTGCCGCCGTTCCTTTCTAAAAGGAGCCGCATTGCGCTCTCAATCGTTCTGTGGAGAGAAATTCCGATGTACTCGTACCCGAGGATCTTCGCAAGGCCGTTGAGCCCATTCCCGAACGCGAAACTCTTCCCGTAGATAAACCCCTCAAAGATGATTGTCTCCGCGCGGAGTTTCCTGGCCGCGTAAACGATCGCGCTGACGACTTGCGCCTTCCCGGAAAAGAGGTCGCATCCGCCCGTCGTCTTGTCGTATCTGCCGAGGACGGCGATCTTCCTGTCTGCGCTGACATAGAACGGGAGTTCGGTCTCTCCGACCTTCTCAAATGTGAGCGCGAGCCCGTTGTGCTCTATAAACTGCCTGACGATGGTGGTTTTCCCCGAGGCGTTGGCGCCTCTAATTTGGAGTATCTTCATCGTCCGCGAAGGCCTCCCTGGCCATGAGCTCGCTTGTCCTGTAAACGACTTTGAGATCGCCTTCTTCTCGTAAAAGCGCTTTGAGCCGTTCCTCGTCCTCTTCGTGGAAGTAGATGGTGATCCTGTGCGCCTTCAACTGCGCCTCTCCGATGTCCTCATAGCCTTCTTCGTCCCCGAACCCGTCGGGGGTAAAGTTCCCGGAAAGGCCGAGGAGCTCGACTTCGGAAAATCCGAGCTTGGAGAAGTCTGTCTCGGAGGCCTTCTGTATCTCGTCCACGAGCTTGTCGTAGTCCCACGTCGAGAGGGAGGCTGTTTTGTTGTCTGCGATGCGGTAGGCCCTCGCCTGTTCCTCTGTCAGCCAGTCCGCGACGGAGACGGGAACCTCTTTATAGCCGAGCTTCTTTGCCGCCTTATAGCGTGTATGGCCGACGATGATGACGCCGTTCTTATCAACGACTATCGGCTGTTGCCACCCGAATTGCTGAATGCTTTCCGCGAGTGCGTCAATACCCGCGTCGTTGGTGCGCGGGTTATTCTCGTAGGGCTTGATTGTGTCGATCGAAACGTATGTCGCCTTCTCGATGTTTTTCACTTGTCCGCCTCCATGTTGACGAGAATATCTGTAAATTGGTAGCTATCCCTCACGGGGCCGTCCAAATGGAGAAGGCGCTCAATCCAAAGGCGCTCTGCCTCGGTCTTGTATGTGATGATGACGCGCTTTGCCTTCGGCCCGCTCTTTTCCTCGGGGGGTTCGTCGTCTCCCATGAGGTCGTCGAGTTTCGAGGGTTCCTTGAAGGCGTCGATCTCTGCCTGGGTGAAGCCGAACAGGGTCATGTCCGTTTCCCCGAGCGCTTCGATCTCGACGCCGAGCTTTGTGAAGTCCCAATCGGAAAGGTCTGCGGTCTTATTGTCCGCGATCCTGTAAGCGGTCGCCTGCTCTTCCGTGAGGTCGGCCGCGATCTTGACGGGGATCTTTTTGAGCCCGAGTTTTAACGCCGCTTTGTAGCGCGTGTGTCCCGCAATGATGACGCCTTCGCGGTCGATGACGATGGGCTGTTGCCAGCCAAACTCCTTGATGCTGTTCGCCGTCGCCTCGACGCCTTCATCGTTGTAGCGGGGGTTGTTCCAATAGGGCTTGACGCTTGCGACGTCAACCCATTCGATCTTAAATTCTTCCATGTGTTCCTCCGCGTCTTTCTCGTCTCCCTCCTTTAAGGGGCGGAAGCCGAAGCCGCCGCCCCGCGGAAAGGAGGAACTATGGTCGGAAAGAAATCTGAAACGACCATGTGCACATTATATCGGAAATTCGTTTCCGAAATCGCCCACATTTTCTGTACTGCTGTATAACTTTTCTGTACTCGGCTCGATTTAAGCCGAAAAAACGCCCACTCAGGGCGTTTCTCTTCGTTCCTCGGTAAATTCCCCGAGCTCTATATGAACCCGATTTTGCGGGCTATTTTCTCGGCAATTTCGATTGCCTCCGTTCTCCAATTCTGAATTGTGCCGTATGAGACGCCGACTTTGTGCATGACTTCGGCGCGGCTGATCCGCTTGAAGAAATACATTTCGATAAATCGCCCCTGCGAATCGTCTTTGATGTCGAAGTAAAAATGTGTGAGCTCCGCAACCTTGATCGCCTTCGGAACGTCGTCCATTGTGATGATCTCGTATGCGCCCGTCTCCGGACATAGCATAATTCCGCCGCCCCGAAGATCGGGCGACTCCGTGTATTTCTTAAAGCTCTTGTATCCGTAGAGGGCGTTTAATACTCTACTCTTTTCTGCCTCTGTCATGCGGCGCCTCGGGCTGATTTGCGGTGAGCTCAAACATGGCGATAGGAAACGACGCTTTGCCGTTTCCTATGGGTCTGTCTCCCGCCTTGATGTTGGGTTACTCCTTCCAGTATTCCAGGAAGAATTGGCTCCGCTTCCCGTTCTCGGTGATCTTCCCGACGTGGACGCTGTAGCCCTCCTCGAAGATAAGTTTTCCGATTGTGATGCAGGCCTTCTCGCACGAGAGGTATATCCGCATC
>CANPVI010000007.1 GCA_947581665.1 uncultured Atopobiaceae bacterium
TCATCGCCGCTTTGCGCATTCCCGATAGCCTTGATGCTGGTGCTCGCCTTTTCAACCGAAGAAGGCTCGAAGATGCAACCCTGCTCCGCCTGCCCCGCGTTCTTATCCTTTCCCACAACAGCGCCAGGAACCGTGTCCGCATACTGCGCGGCGCTTTGAAGAGCTGCGTTGAGGCTAGAGCCCGTGAAGAATGTGAAGGTTGTATTCGTATCACCAATAACACGCACGATGGCAGTATTCGACCCGTTGTTGGGGAGCTGGGAGTTTTGCACACCAGTGTTCTGGCCGTTTGCAGTCCCGTTCGCCACAGTAATCGTCGCGTCTTCTATCATGCTGCCAGTGACAGTACCGGTCACGACCACGCCACCCTCAAGGGTGATGGTCTTTCCGTTTACCGTACCTTCCACAGTGCCAGGACCGACAAGGTTGAGGGTGTCACTTGACGCTGCGGCGAACCCACCGCTGCTTTTGAACTTTACCGTTTGGCCATTGAGGTTGATGGTCAAAGCGGCTTCACCATTTGTGTTATTAAGGGTTATGGTTTTTATTTCCGTAACATCTTCGTATGCAGACGTGAGCTCAGCAGTCCAAGGGCTCACTGAAGGAAGAGATTGCGTTTGCACGCCATTAATCGCGGTAACTGCCGCCACTAGAGATTGATATGCGCCTGTTTGACCAGCGCTATTCGACAAGACAACGGGTCCAGTGACCGCTGCCTGCGCCGGTGTTACCACAACCAGCGCAGCGAAGAGGGCAAGCAGCGCTGCGAGAGCGCCCGCCCAGATCTTCTTCTTAGGACTGTGACTCATACACAGTCTCCCTTCTTTTGGTTCCAACTCGCGCCCCCTAGCTAGGCGCGCGTATTCCTCACTTGCCTCTCGTACGGATCATTTGTGGTGCGTCTACGAGGGGTTCTTCCTCACCCCCTCCCGGGGATCGCCCCGGGTTCGAGCGACGACGCACCAGCCGGTTCGTCGAGTGCCCGGGCCCCTGGGCCTCCTGGTCACGGGGATTCGGCAGGCTCGCTCTCGCAAGGATTTATTGGTCCTGCGATAGGCGATCGAAGTCGCAGGCACGATGTCGCCGCGACACGTCAACGCCCGCGACACCAGGAAGCGCCCCGGACGAGAAACGCAATAAAGCTGAAGGGAGACAAAGATTGGCTGAGCCGCACCAGAGTCAGGTGCCGCAACGCCTGAACCGTCGTTCAAGCGCGCGCACTGCAACCACGCGAAATCATGGTGATTTGTGCTCTGAGCTGGGGAAATGCCGCGCACGCGAGGTCGCGACAGCAGAAAACCGGCCGGAACCCCCTGGGATTCGAGCCGTTGCCACTGGCCAGCCGTCCGAGTCACGTTAACTGCAGACGTCGAGGCCATGATGCCCCTAGCAAGCACCATGTACGTTCGCTTCCCCCCTAGCAAAGGTCGCGTTCGTGGCTGCGATGCTATGGCATATCTCGGAAAACGTCAACCCACGCGCGCCATCCCGCTCGCCGAGCGGATTCGCCAGCGGTTACTGTTCACGGGTCGGCAATAGGTAATCGGTCGATAGACCGGCTGATGGCGTAAGGCTCACCTGCTGAATATGTCCACGACGGCGTCGAAGACATCGCTGCCTGCGACATGCAGGTTGTCGATGACGGAGATGGCGTCATGGGGGATATTCGGCAGGTAGGACTTATGCTCCAGGCACAAGCGTGCGATCCGTCTGCAACATGCTGGCCGACCCGTGAACAGTAACCTGCGCCTATTCCTCTTGGCGAGGGACAGCGCGGGTACGAACACGCCTTATTCAGGCGGGCGCGACCCTCTTCTTATTGCGCGTATTGTTCATTTGACCGCATCACGCGGAAGCGGCACTTCGTCTACTTGAGGTTTCTTGAAGCGCGTGCGGCGTTTCTTATTGCGTCCTTATTGCGCTCTTATTGCGCATGCGGTTTGGAGCGCTCGTCGCAGCGCGCGTGGACACCTTGCCTGTCCCGGCCTGGCCCTCGTTGCTTGTTTCGCGGTTCTGCCGCACCGCCCGCGGCCGTGGTCATCGCCACGTAGCCCTCTCAGCCGCCTTTTCTGACGTGTAGCCCTTTCGGCCGCCCCGCCACCGCTCCACCTCTCGCCGCTCCTTTGCCACGTAGCGCTCTCGGCCGCCTTTTCTGACGCCTAGCCCTCTCGGCCGCCCTCGGATTTGGCACGGAGGCCCCTCTGCCGCCCCAAAAGGGCGGCGGAGGCCGTTATACGACACTTCTGAGCTGCAGAAAGGGCGTTTTGGGGCGGCTGAGGTCGCTACGTGGCAGATTGGCGGGGCGGCCGAGAGGGCTACGCGGATGAAGAGGCGGCCGAGAGGGCTACGCGCCACATCGCCGACGGCAGAAGGCGCTACGTGGCAGATTGGCGGGGCGGCCGAGAGGGCTACGCGGATGAAAAGGCGGCCGAGATGGCTACGTGCCACATCGCCGACGGCAGAGGTCGCTACGTGGCAGATTGGCGGGGCGGCCGAGAGGGCTACGCGGATGAAAAGGCGGCCGAGAGGGCTACGCGCCACATCGCCGACGGCAGTGGCCTGCCTTGTTTTCCAGTTACACCACGGTTTGATACACGATCCGCCATCGCACGGGCTAGTTCGGAGAGCACTGACTGAGTGGTTTTCGTCGAGGAGGTCCGTTTGCGGTGCCAAGCGAAGCGTGCGCGGTAAACGGGCCTCCTCGACGCTCATCCAGAAACGTCTCCACCTCGCGCGAAGTGCGAGGTAGAGGCTCTATCTTCGCTGCGCCCGAGCGAAGGCGCTTGCCGCGCACGCTTCGCCTAGCACCGCAAGCGGGCCCGTTCAGGCAAGACACATGGGCAAGGGAGCCCGGCATTTGCCGAGCTCCCTTTGTTTGCTGGTGGGCCCTGTGGGGGTCGAACCCACGACCTTCGGATTAAAAGTCCGCTGCTCTACCAACTGAGCTAAGGGCCCGTGTGGACGCCATTCTAGCGCGGGGGATACCTCAGTCGTAGTGAGCGCCTCCTCGCGCGAGCGCATACACGTATCGTTGCACGCACGCGCGTCGGGCCCGCAAAACGGGGTGGCGCCGTTTCTATTCCCAAGCCCATTGGCCGGAGGTGAACACCTCGATCTCGGTGCCGTCGGGGGTGACGCCGGTGATGTTGAGGTCCTCCGCGCCGATCATGAAGTCCACGTGCGTGGCGGAGCGATTCACGCCGGCTACCTCGAGCTCGGCCTCGCTCATCTCGTCGCCGCCCTCGTAGCAGTCGGGGAAGCCCATGCCCAGCGCGAGGTGGCAGCTCGCGTTCTCGTCGTAGAGCGTGTTGTAGAAGATGAGGCCGCTCTGGCGGATGGGCGTGTTCTTCGAGATGAGGGCCACTTCGCCGAGCCTGCGCGCGCCGTCGTCGGTCTCCACGATGGATTCGAGCACGTCGGCTCCCTCGGCCGCGTCGAAGTCCGTGACCTCGCCGTTCTCGAACACAAGCCAGAAGTCGCGGATCATCGCGCCGCCGTGCGAGAGCGGCAGCGCGGAGTACACGATGCCCTCGGCGCGCGTGCGGTCAGGCGTGGTGTAGACCTCCTCGGAGGGGATGTTCGGCGCGAAGCGCACGCCGGCGGTGGTGGTCATGGAGCCGGAGCCCCACACGTGCTCGGCGGGCAGGCCGACGGTGAGGTCCGTGCCGTTCGAGCTCGTGTAATGCAGACGATCGAAGTGCCAGTCGTTCAGGCGGCGCTGGTTCTTCGCGAGCATGGCCACGTGCGTCTCCCAGTCGCTCACGGGGTCTCGGCTCACACGCGAGCAGTCGAGGATCGTCTCCCAGAGGCGGATGATCGCGTCGAACGTGCGCAGGCCGGGGAACACCTTGCGCGCCCACTTCGGCGTGGGGACGCCGCCGATGCACCAGGCGTTCTCGCCGAAGTCCATGCCATGGCGCCAGACGTCGCACTGCGTGTTGCGCGCGCGGCGGGCGATCTGGATCTTCTTCGGGTCCGCGCCGGTGAGCGCGTCGGGGTCGGTGCCGTCGAGCAGCAGGAACGCGGCGCCGTCGGCGGCGAGACCATTCATCTGCTCGCGCTTCCAGGCAGGCACCTTCTCGAACCAATCCGCGGGCACGCGGTCGTAGTCGAGGCGGGAGAGCTCGTCGTCGAGCCAGATGACGGTCACGTGGCCGGCGCCCGCATCGTAGCCCGCGCGGACGGCGAGACGCGTGAAGGCCGCAGCCTCCACGGGCGCCTGGATGACGAGCTCTTGGCCTGGCTGCAGCGCGACGCCCTCGGATACCAGCAGATTTGCATAGCGGTAGAGCCTCGGCTCGAGGCCGCGGAGCGTCACTTTGTACTCGTCGTAGGTCATGGGCTCGGCCATGTGCGTCGTCCTCCCTGTCGCGATGCGTGCGCAGGCGATTCTAACAGGGGAAATGGCGGGCTTCTGCTTGCTCACACATTTGCCGCAAGTCGCCACCAAAGGTTTGCGCCCACCAAGGACTTTCGCCGGGGCTGTAGTAAGAATGCGGCAGCTCAAGGCATGGCCTTGAGCTGCTCTTGGCTCTCCGGATGGACTGCGGTTCGGACGGCCGAAGGCCACGGCCATCCGAGAACTTGCCATCGGCTCAATCCAGAATCGCTCTACCTCGCGCAAAACGCGAGGGAGAGCTCTTTTTTGGCGAGGCCCGAGCAGGCAAACGAGAGATGACGCTTCGCTTAGCTACGCAAAAGGGCCCGCTCAGGCACATGAACGAAGGAAAAAGGCCAGCGGAGCTGGCCTTTTGTGGGCTTGGAGCGGGCAACGGGATTCGAACCCGCGGATGACGGCTTGGGAAGCCGTTGCCTTACCACTTGGCGATGCCCGCGTATTGTGTGGAGAGTTTATCACAGCAGCTCGCGTGCTCATTTTTCTTTAAGCCGCGCGATCTGCGCGCGTGTTGGATGCGCGGGGCGCGCGTGCTGGGGTTCGAGGGGGCTGGCCGGATTCCTGGTCGGCTCGACGTGGGCCCCCGGCTGGCTCGACGACTGATTTTTGCAAGGTCCACCTGCGATCCTGAGCCTCCCCAACCGCCACGGGGGAGCGCCGAAGGGCGCAGAGGGTTCGTGCAGTGCCCTCGGCACCCTCGGCGCTCTCCCGGGCAGTTGGGGACTCGCAGTGTACGCACATGGGCATGCCCGTGTCGCGCTTGCACGCTCCAGCACAAAACGCAGGAGGCTCCATGAAACACATCGGACTGCTCCACGTCCGCCTCACGCACGAGGAATGGCTCGCGCTGCTCTTCGCGATCTTCTGCTTCCTCGCCGCACTGGGGATGTTCTCGATCGCGGAGGCGAAGCCGCTCGCGGACGCTCAGAGCCTTGCGAGTGCGCCCGCCCGCCTCCCGCAGACCGGCACCTTCCCCTTCATCCTCCTCGTCTTCGGCCTCGGCGTGGTGCTCGCCATCGTGTGGCTCGTGCTCACGTTCAAAAAGCCCAAGAAGCTCGGCGGATCCAAGGGCGATGTGTGGTGAGGAGGCGATGGAAATCCACGTGGGCCACGCGGCTGCTCGGCGTCTTGGCGGTGGTGTGCTTCGGTGGCGCGGCGTGCCTCTGGGGATGCTCGGAGGCCCGGCGCGCGCAGGAGGCGTCCGTGGCACCCATGGCGGCGCTCTCCGAGGTAGACGACGCGTTTTCGAGCGGCACGGGCCGCAGAGCCGGCGCACGGGACGCCACGCGCAGCCAGGGCGCGAGTGCGAACGCTGCCGTCGACGCCAACGCAAGGAGCGTGGCCGCCGCGAGCGCACGCGCGCAAGAGAGCTGGGCGCGCGCGGAGGAGCTCTATCCCGGGCTCGCCGCGTGGGTGGTCGTGGACGGCACCGCCGTCTCGACCCCCGTCATGCAGGCCTCGAGCAGCGTGCCGAACTACTTCCTCAACCACAACGCCTGGGGCTACCGCGACGCCACCGGCCTTCCCTACCTCGACGCGCGCTCCTCGGCCACGGAACCGGTGCGCGTCCTCTACGGCCACAACCTCGGCTGGGGTTCCTCGGAGCGCTTGAGTCCCTTGGCGGACGCCTGGCAAGAGGACGCGTTTTCACAGATCGGACAGGCCACATGGGCCGTCCCCGGTGCGCGGAGCCAGCGGTTCGTGCCGCTCTGCTCGCTGAAGGTGGCAGGCGATGATTCGAGCATCCTCTCGTTCGACCTCACCGAGGAGGAGGTGCCCGCTTGGCTCGGCCTGCTCCTTGACCGGGCGAGCGCCTCGGTGCCCGATGCCGAGCTCCTCGCGAAGAAGTCGAGCGACGCCTTGGTGCTCATCACCTGCACCAATGGCATCCATCCCTCCCGTGACAGATCGGTGGTGGTCTTCGTGAGGTAGCGCATGCTGAAAACGGCCCCGTGGGGCTCGCTCGAATTCGCGTGAGCCGTCGGTGGCCTCCATAGTTGGCGATCCGCGTGATGGCGAAGCCGTGGCGAGGGAATAAGAGCTTGCGGTGACACATGACCTGGTGCACACACGGCAAGCAAAGGAGCCCCCATGGCCGAGAAACACCCGCATCTGGAACTCTTCTACATGCCCACCTGCCCCTACTGCCAGAAGGTCCTTCGGTGGATGGGGGATCATGACGTGGAGGACGTGACGCTCTTCGATATCGTCTCCGAGCCCAAGCACAAGGATCGGCTCATCCAGGAGGGCGGCAAACACCAAGTGCCGTGCCTGTTCATCAACGGCGAACCCCTCTACGAGTCCGACGACATCATCAAGTACCTGGCGACGATCTACTAGCTGGGCGAACCGTCTTACAGCGCGTCAAGCAGCACATCGAACAGCACATCGAAGAGCACATCGAACCGCACATCGATCGGGGCGGAGGCGCAGTGTCGAGCGCACCGGCTGCGCGTGGAAGGAACGACCATGGATCTCTACTACATGCCCACGTGCCCGCATTGCCACCGAGTGATCGGGTGGATCCGGGAAAACGACGTGAGTGAGCTCTTCACGTTCTACGACGTGACGGCATCCGAAGACGCGGCGCGCAGGCTCGAGCGTGTCGAAGGCGGCGATGGCTACGTACCCTGCCTCGATGATGGCGGGCGCGTCATCATCGGCGACAACCCGATCATCGCATACCTCGAGGAAAAGGGCATCGGCGCCTAACCCGCATTTGACCGCGACAGGGCACTTGGCCCCCTTTTGCGGAAGCGCGCTAAAAGGGGGCCAAGTGCCCTGTCGCGGCGTAAGGGAACTACGCCCGGCGGATGACCTCGCTCACGAGCTCGGCTGACTGGACCACCTGGTCCCGACGCACGTTCTCGTACACGTCATCCGGCGTGTTGGCGAGCGCGCGGATCTTGCCGTCCTCGGTACCCATGAGCGTGATGCCGCGCATGGAGCGACGAAGCGCCGGCGTGACGTCCGTGTCCTCCCAGTCGTGCGTGTTCATGCTGAGCGGCACGTGCAGCGCCTTGGAAGCGGTGTCAAAGAGCTTCGAGATCCTGCGATCCCCACGGCGGGTGTCGCCATAGCCCTCACTCGTGAGGAGCGTGAGCGCGCCCGCGCCGATGGAATCGAGGTTGATCACGAAGCAACCGCGAAGCTCCCGGCGGTGTGCTTTCACGAATGCCTGCGTGCCCATGTGGCGAAGCGATGACGCGCCGACACACACGAACCAGATGTCGTGCGCGATGAGGTTGATGTCGCCCATGTCCAGCACGGCTTGGCGAAGCTTCTCGTCGGCCGGCGCGCCGATGACCTCGAGGTCATCGGGCATGGGCTCCTCTTCCTCGTCTTGATCCTGGTCAAGCGAGGCGAGCGCCTCCTCTTCGCTCGTCACGTCGGCTTCATGCTCGGCGGCGAGATCCGTGGCGAGTTCGTCGTCGATGGAGTCGATGGAGCGCTCGGCTTCCGCGAGGCTCCGGGCGAACGGATCGAGCGTGGGGATGCTCGCACCGCTTCGAATCGAGTCCAAGCCGACGGTCATGTCGGCGGCTTGCTCGGCGGCCGCCTCATCCTCCGCCGCTTCATCGCGTGCGGCGTCGACGGCGAGGCGAAGCCGCTCGCGCATGTCGGACGAGCGCGTGGCGCCGCCCATCCAGTTGTCATCGGAGCCGCCTCCGAACCCGTCGTCGATCTGCTCTTCGGCGCGACGGCGGCCGCGACGGCCGCGCTCTCCGCGCTCGGAACGATGGGCGCGACGTGAGCCCCTGCCGCCGACGCGCGAGAACAAGCCGCGGCCGGCGTCGGCCTCCTCCATGGAGGCGGCGACCACGTCCTCGACCTCGATGCGCGGCTCGGATTCCTCGTCGACGATCACCGCGGTGGTGCGTTCCATGCCGGAGTCGCTCGACTCGAGCGGATCAATTTCCTCGATCGAGGGATCGGGGAGGTCGAAGAGCAACGCGCGGCGCTTGGACACGCCCGTGCTCATCTCAGGCTCCACCCAAAGCTCCTCGGCGGCTTCTCGTGCCTCGCCTTCCGCGAGCGTTGCGTCGGCAACCGCGGGCGCCTCGGCTCCCTCGGCGAGCGCCGGCTCGGCCTCCACCACTTCCGCCATGCCCCCGGTGAGGACGGTCCCATCGCCCACCGCCGGCGCTTCCTCGTCCATGGGGTTGGCCACCGCGCGACGCTTCTTCGTGACGACAGCCTGCGGCTTCAGGTACTCGATCTCGCAGGTGGCGGGCAGCATGCCGATGCTCTCGAGCACCCGCTTGCCATGGCGCACGCCTATGACGGGCTCGAGGCCCACCTCCTCGTACTCCTCGTAGGCGACGTTTCCGTCCTCCTCGTCCTCGGCCTTGGCCTCGGCACGGGCGCGTGCCATCTGAGCCGCGCGGATCTTGAGTCGCTTCTCGTCGGTGGGCACGACATCCTCGAGCACGCCGAGCATGGCGGCGAGGGAGGCCTTGTTGTCGTTCGCACCGTCGGTGAGGCCCATGAAGGGCGAGACGATCTCGTTCACCGCGAGCACGAGCAAGGGAAGCGCCGCCACCATGGTGATGATCCAGAGGACGATGAGCGCCGGCTCGCCGATGATCTGGAAGAGCTGGAGCAGCGTGCCGAACACGACGATGCACACGCACCACGGCGCCACCTGCCAGAGAAGCGGCGCGACCGTGTTCAGCCCGGGCTTGGCGAGCAGCTCCTCGCGGCCCGTGTCGTAGCGCGCGAGCACCACGATCGGGCGCACCCCGCGCCCTGCGCGAGCGCCCTCGCCGCGGTGGATGCCGATGACGTTTTGCGATTCCGCCACGGGGCCGATCTCGTTGAAGAGATTCATGCCGAGGTACTCGCTCGCGAGGTACGCCCCGAAGACGAGCGCGAGCAGGAAGCCGAGCGCCGCCCAGCCGAAGCCGCCGATGCCGCAGAACACGGCCCCGAGCACGCACAACGCGAGCGCGATGCCCTTGAAGAGGCGCCCGTAGAGCGGGGCCGTGAGGTCCTGCAGCTCGGTCTCGAGGCCATGCTCGCTGAAGGCGTCGAGCATGAACTCGGCGGCCTGCACCTCTTCTTGGCTTCCCACGGGGGCGATATCGATGGCGTCCTCAACGATGTCGAGGTACTCGCGCGTCATGGCCATGGGGCAAATCCTCCGGTCTCGCCTGCTGTGCGCCCTCAGGCGCGGCGTTTAGGCTGCGTTTCGGCGATGGGCGAGCGTTCACGCGCGCCCGTGGCGTTTCTCCATTTGGATCGAGTATATATTGGCGCGCGCACGATACGTCCCGCGAGCTGCGAAAAGGCCGTTCGAGCCCGCCTGATGCGCGATTTTTCGCCTGTGCGGCGGCCAAAACCTCAAGCTCGGCTTGAGATTGCGAGCTTGAGGGAGGTCAAGCCCTCCTTGAGGTTCACGCGGCGGCCTTTGTCCGGGCGCACCTGCTTACCGTGCGAAGCGAAGCGTCATTTCTCATCTCGACGAAAGGAATTCAGACGCGCCGCAGACAGCCCTCCTCGGCGAGAAGGATCCAGAGGCACCGTGAGCCGCACTCCTCGGGGAAAAGAAGCTGGTAGGTTATTGTCCGAGAGGGGAGGCAGATGGCTGAGGATCGGCAGAGGGGGACGCACGCGGAGGCGGCACGGAGCGCCTGTGCGCTCGCGTTGGCGCTGATGGGCGGCTCCGCCGTGGACGCCGAGCATTTCTGCCGCGAGCTCCGCACCCCCACGCTCTCCCCCACCGATCCCCTCACCGAGACCGACGTCGCCGCGTTCACCCGCACGCTCGCCTTGCTCGAGACCGTCGGATTGAAGACGGTGCGCGGGCGCAAGCGCCGGAGCCCTGTACGCATCGACCCCTCCTGCGTCGCCGATGTCGCCGAACTCGGCGGACGCGAGGACATGCTCGAAAACCTCGCGCAGATCCTCCTCGCGCACGCGGGCGCGAGCCGCCACGAGAACGCCCGCGAGGCACACCTCGCCGCAGCCAAGCTCACCCGCGACTTCGTGCTCTCCGGCGAGCCGCGCGCCCTTCCGCCCACCGACACCCGCACCGAGCGCACGCTTCGCGACGCGATGGCGCTGCGCCGGCAGGTGGCCGTGGTCTACCGCCGCGAGGACGGCGAGACGGTCGAACGCGTGCTCGAGCCGGTGCGCCACGTGCTCTTCCAAGGCGACGACTTCCTCGTGGCCGCAGAGGCGGATGGCGACGGGCGCCTCAAGACCTACCACTACGGCGCCTTCGAATCCGCCGAGCTCACGGGCATCGAATTCATCCCGAGCCCCGCGCCCGGGGACACGCTCTTCTCGCCACCCTTCGCCTTCGAGATCGGGCGTGAGCTGCCCCTCGCGTCGGTGCGATTCCGCGTGGGCGCGGATCGCCTCGAAGACGCCCACGCGGCCCTCGAGCGGCTCTTCTGCGCGGGGTACTTCACCCGCACCCCCGAGGCGGGAGGCGGGGAAACCTGGGAGGCCGAGGCGGCGAGCCCCGAGAAGGCGGCCGCGTTCGCGCTTCGCCTCGGCATCGAGGTCACCGACCCCGAGCCCTATCGCGAGGCCTACCTCGCCACCATCGAGCGCGCGAGAAGGGCCTTCTCATGAGCGCGCGGAAGACCGGCGCCGGCGCGCACCCCATCGAGAGCACCCTCGCGCCGCTCTTCGCCGTGGCGAACGCGCTCTCGAACCCGAAGGCCACCATCCAGCCCTCCGGCGTGGCCTACATGCTGGGCATTTCCGAAACCGAGGCGCGCGAGCTCATCGACGAGGTGGCGCTCAGCGCCGAGGGTGGCGAGCAAGCGGGAGGCGCCGTCCTGCCGCTCATCGAGACCGATGGGGGCGAGCTCTTCCTCGCGCCCTCGGCCACGCCACCCGCGGCACTCCGCCTCACGACCGCGCAGGCACAGGCTGTAGACGAGGTGCTCGACGCGCTCGGACTGGACGAGCGTGCCTTCGATGGCATCCGTTCCGCGCTCGAGCGCGCGCTCTACCCGGTGGACGCCGCGCGCAAGGCCCCGCGCGGCGACGTGGCCCCCACCTCAGCCGACCAGAACCTCCCCGGCCAGCTCGCGTCCTGCCTCGACGCGATCGCCCATCATCGTGGCCTCGCCTTTTCCTATGAGGGCCAGCGCACGAGCTCCGAGCGGCGCGTCGAACCCCTCACGCTCGGCTTCCACGCGGGGGAGTACGTGCTGCAGGCGCTCGACCTCGACGCCCTCGAGGGCTTTGGGGACAAGGCCCCCGGCGTGTGTAGCGACGTCAGCGTGGGGCACGCCCCCTCCCCCACCATCGAGCAGCTGCTCGCGTGCCGCCGATCGTTTCGCGTGCGCCGCATGGGCAATCTCGAGAGCTTCGCGCTCACCGTCCACCACGACGAGCTCAAGGCCCTCCCCTGGGACGCGGGCAACCGATGGGCGAGGCTCTACTTCACCGATCGGCGCCTCTTCGAGGACCACGAGGATTGGATGTGGGCGCGCCCCGTGCCGCGCGCCGAGCTCAACACGCCCGAGCGCCGGCGCATCGGGCGCGGCGGCCTCGCGGTGGACGTGCTCCTCTTCGACGGCTCGCCCTACCTCGCGCGCCTCATCGTCTCCTGCGGCGGCGCCTGCACGAGCGACGACCCCGAGGTGAAAGCCCAGGTACAACGCCTGCTTGCGAACCTGCCCTAGGTGTCGCAGTCGGGAAGTCATTTGCCCGGGCGTGCACGCTTGCAGTACCCAGCGAAGCGTCATCTCCTGTTTGCCCGAACGGGCCAAAAGAGAACTCTACCTCGCGTTTTGCACGGGGTAGAGCGATTCTGCACTGGCGTCGAGGAGGGTCGTCTACCGCGCAACGCCTCGCGTTGCACCGTAGACGGCCCTCCCTGACGAAAAGAAAATGGATGCACCGTAAACGGTCATCCTCGACGAAATGAATCGAGAGGTTCTGCTGGTTCCCTACCTTCCGCGGCCGCGGCGCCAGCTTTGGATGAAGCGATCGATCGACTTCGCGGAGACGAGGGCGACCGATTCGCTCGGCATCGCGCGCACGACCGAGGTGCCATAGCTGCGCGTGAGGAGCCGGCTGTCCGCGAGGACGAGCACGCCGACGTCGGTGGAGGAGCGGATGAGGCGCCCGGCCGCCTGCTTCACGAGCAGCACCGCGTCGGGCAGCGAGAAATGGCTCCACGCACGTTCATCGCGCGCGTCACGCTCCTGGGTGAGCGGATCGGTGGGCACCGCGAAGGGCATCTTCGGCACCACGACGCAGCGCAAGGTATCCCCCGCCGCGTCGACGCCCTCCCAGAACGAGCGCAGCGCGAGCAGCGAGAGCTCCTCCTCCCTCACGAAGCGCTCGCGGAGGCGCCGTATGTTCGTGCCGCGCTCCTGCTGCAGAAGCGGCAAGCCCACCTCGCGAAGGCGCGGCTGGAGCGTGCGGTAGACCTTTTCCATGTCGCGCCGGTTCGTGAAGAGCGTGAGCACCGAGCCGTCCATCGCCACGTGCACGTCGTAGAGGAAATCCGTGAGGAGGCGCTGGTAGTTCGGGTTGTTTGGCTCGGGGAGGCCTTGCGCCACCACCACCTGCATCGCGTGGTCGAAGTCAAAGGAGGATTCGAGCGCGAGCGTGGAATAGGCGTCCGCGTCCACGAGATCGAGCCCCACGCCGTGGCAGAAGCGCTCGAAGTTGCCCTCGAGGGCGAGCGTCGCGGAGCAGTAGATGACGCCCATCATCTCCGGATACCAGCGTTCGGCGAGCTCGGCGCCTATGTCGTACTTCTCCACCACGAGCTTCTCCGCTCCTCGGCGCGAGGCCTGGAGCGAGGCGGAGAGGTAGGCGAAGGTGGTCTCGTCGGGACGCTCGAAGACGTTTCTGAGCGCGCGGAGCACCTGCACGAGCTCGCGCTTCGGACGGTCGAGATCTCCCGCCGGGGCGTCCAGCGCGTCGTTTACCAGCGCCTGCGCCTCCCCGAGGTGGAGCACGAGCGTCGAGAGCGCGGGGATGAGCGCGTCCGCACATTCCGCGAGCTCCTCGAAGGCGGGCCGCGCGCGAAGCTCCTCGCTCACGCGCACGTCCTGCAGGTCGTAGCCCCCGCGATGCGCCGCCACGCGCACGACCTCCACGAGGTGGTCGAAGAAATCCGCCGAGAGCGGCGCGATCCGCGCAGCCTCCCCCGCCGCGCGCGTGAGGAGCGCTGCGGGAGTGGCGCCGCCCTCCACGCCCGACACCTGCACGAGGAGGTTGTGGATGGCGCCCGTCTGGAGGCCGCCCAACATCTCGAGCGCGTGGCTCATTCCCGAAGCGGCGGCTTCGACGGCCCACTGGCTGCGCGCCTCGTCCTCGAAGCCCTGCGCCTCGTCCACCACCCAGTGGCGGATGGGCGGCAGGATCTTGCCCTCGGCCTCCACATCGCGAAGCAGCAGCGAGTGGTTCGTGACCACGATGTCCACCGACTGCGCCCGCTGGCGCGCGCCATGGAGCAGGCACGCGTGCGGGTAGAACGGGCAACGCGCGTGGAGGCACTCCTCGGGCGTGGTGGTGAGGAGGCCGCGCGGCACGAACTTCCAGCGTATGCCCAGCGAATCGAGATCGCCCTGCGGCGACTGGCAGGCCGAGGCGAGCGTGACCGCGATCGCATTCAAAAGATCCGTCGCGGCGGCCTCGGGCGTGCCGCCGGTGGTTTGGACGGTGCGCTCGACGGGGAGATCCCAGTCGAGCGCGCGCTCCACGCGGCGAAGGCACGGATAGTGGTCGTAGCCCTTGAGGCTCGCGAAGGTCACGCCACCGGAAAGCGCGCCATTGAGCGCGGGGAGCTCGGAGGCCACGAGCTGGTCGGTGAGGGCGTTCGTCTTCGAGGCGACGCCGCAGGTGATGCCGTTCTTCTTTGCGAAGAGCGCGAGCGGCAGGAGGTACGCGACGCTCTTGCCGGTGCCCGTGGCGGCCTCGATCGCGCGGTGCGTGGAGCTCCCGAGCGCGTCCGCCACCTCTTTGGCCATGCGCGTCTGCTCGGGACGCGGCTCGAACGCGCTATACATCGCGCCGATCACGCCCGCGCGCGAGAACGCCTCGTCGATCTCCTCCGCACTCGGCGGCTCGAGCTCCGCCACCTCACGTGCGTCGCGCTTCTCGGGGAGCCGCTCGCCGCGCACGAGGTCCTTGCGTACCTCACGCAGGGAAAACGCGGTCTTCGGAGCGTCCGCGGAAAGGCCGGAGAAGATCGGGCGGTAGGCCCAGTCCACCTCGGGGTGCGTGCTCGCGAGGCGCGCGAGGAAGCCCGGCGGCAAGCCCTGGAGCGCGCAGAGGAGGATGGGCCACATGCCGCTGAGCGCCTCCACGTCCGCCATCGCGCGGTGCGTGACGGGGCGGATGCCGAAGGCCCTCGCCATCCTCGCGAGTGCGTGGCTGGCGAGGCGCGGAAGGGCGATCCGGCTGAGCATGAGCGAATCGATCCAGACGTCGCTCACGCGCTCCTTGCCCGGCACCTTCTGCACGAACGAGCGGTCGAAGACGGCGTTGTGCGCGAGGATGGGCAGGCCGCCCACGAATTTCGCGAGCTCATAGACCGCGTGCTGCGGGCTCGACGCCCCGGCCACATCGAGGTTCGTGATGCCCGTGAGCTGGACGATCTCGTCGGGGATGACGATGCCGGGCTTCACGAAGGTCTGGAAGCAATCCACCACCCGCTTGCCGGAGAGGCGCACCGCGGCGATCTCGATGAGCTCGTCGTTCTTGAAGGAGAGGCCCGTGGTCTCGGTGTCGAGGACGACGAGATCCTCCTCGAGGAGGCCGAAGGAGGTGGTGGCCGCGCGCTCGGGGAGGCTGCGATAGAGCTCCGCGACGGCCGGCGGCGTGCCGGGGAGCAGGAGCTTGTCGAGCTCGGCGGGGTTGAAGCCGGTGGCGCTGGACGCGCTGGCGCCGCTCACGCGCGCTCCCCTTCCAGCCTCGGCACCGCGCCCGTGCCCACGCCGGGCCGCTCGAACGCCCACTCCACGAGGTGCGTGACGAGTTCGCTGAACGGCATGCCCGAGTGCGCCGCGCTGTCCGGCAGGAGCGAGGCGGCCGTCATGCCGGGGATGGTGTTCGTCTCGAGGATGACGGGGGTGCCGTCGGGGGTGACGATGAAGTCCGAGCGTGAGGCGCCCCAGCAGCCAAGCGCCGTATGGGCACGCAGCGCGAGCTCCTGAGCTCGGACGATAATGCTCTCGGGCAGGCGGGCCGGGATCACGTGGTGGAGTTCGGAGGGCTCGTACTTCACCTTGATGTCGTAGAACTCGGCGCCCGTGACGACCTCGATGACCGGGAGGGCGCGAGGGTGCTTCCCGCCGATCACCGGGACGGTGATCTCCATGCCGACCACGGCCTCCTCCACGACTGCGTGGTTCGAGGACTGGAGCGCGAGCTCGAGCGCCGCAGGGAGCTCCTCGGCAGCGCCCACCTTCGAGACGCCATGCGAGGAGCCGTTCACCGCGGGCTTCACGAAAACCGGCAGCTCAAGGGCCTCGAGGATGCGCGCGCAGGTGGCCTCGGAGGCGTCCGTCGCGCTCAGGCCGCGCGCGATGGGGATGCTCGATTCCTCGTACACCCAACGCGAGATGGCCTTGTCCGACGCCATCGACGAGGCGAGCACGCCGGAGAAGGTGTAGGGGATGTGCAGCACCTCGAGGAGGCCCTGGATGCAGCCGTCCTCGCCGAAGGGGCCGTGCATGGCCACGAACGCGAGGTCGAAATCCCCTGCGGCGAGGCGGCGGATGGTCTCGCGCTCGGCCACGTCCAGCATTTCCACGTGGATGAACCCCGCATCGCGCAGCGCACCCAGGCAGGCGGTGGCGGATTCCTCGGAGATCGGTCGCTCGTCCGACCAACCGCCCCAGAGGAGGGCGATGCGCGTGTGGAGAAGGGAGTTTTCCATGGCCTCGGGCTCTCTCATCGGATACCGTGGCACGAGGATACTCCACGACCTCGACAAGAATTGGTGCTGTGATGGCAAATGCGAACCCCTCAGCCGGGCACGGCGGCGCTCGTGGCGCAAACAAGCTCCCTGATCTGCGGGAACTTTCCCATGCAGAACTTGCCGGAGTTCTCGGGGAGCTGGGTGCGCCCGCGTTTCGCGTGAAACAGGTGGAGGAGTGGCTCGCGCGGCCGGAGGTGCAGGGCTTCGACGCGATGACGAACCTGCCGAAGGACCTGCGCGAGAAGCTCGCCGAACGCTACACGCTCTCGAGCATGGCGCTCGCGGCCACGCGCGTCTCGAAGGACGGTTCGCGCAAGTACCTCGTGCGTTGCGCCTCGGACGGCACCTACGTGGAGTGCGTGGGGCTGCCGTCGGCGGGGCGGCTCTCCGTGTGCGTGTCCACGCAGGCAGGGTGCGCGATGGGGTGCTCGTTTTGCGCCACGGGGCGCGCGGGCCTCACGCGGAGCCTCTCGGCGCGAGAGATCGCCGACCAGGTGGGGGTGGTGCGCGCGGACTTCGGGCTTCGCGTGTCGAGCGTCGTCTTCATGGGGCAGGGAGAGCCGTTCGCGAACTACGACGCCACGCTCGCCGCGCTGCGCATCTTGAACGCGCCGGGGCCCGAGACCATCGGCGCCCGCCATCTCACGGTCTCCACCTGCGGGATCATCCCCCGCATCCGCCAGTTCTCGAAGGAGCCGGAGCAGTTCACGCTTGCGATCTCGCTCCATTCGGCGGTGCAGGCCACCCGCAACGCGCTCATGCCGGCGGTGCGCAAGTACCCGCTCACGCGGCTCCACGAGGTGCTGGGGGAATACGCCGAGCGCACGCACCGGCGCCCTACCTACGAATTCGCGCCGATCGAGGGCGTGAACGATACTAATCCCGAGGTAGATGCCTTGGTGGACTTTTGCGCGGGCACGCTTTGCCACGTGAACCTGATCCACCTGAACGAGCTCGAGGGAAGCCCGCTCAAGCCCTCTGCCGCCTCACGAGTGCGAGGCATCCAGGCGCGCCTCGAGCGCGCCGGCGTGGAGACCACGATCCGCGAGCCCCGCGGCCAGGACATCGAGGCCGCCTGCGGCCAACTCCGCCAACGCCTCGAGGGACTGGGGTTCTAGGACTGGCCAACTCGGGAAGTCAATCCGGTCCTACTCATAAAGTCAATTCAGTCCAACTCATAAAGTTGAATCGAGCCAACTCATAAACTTTCCCTGTATACTTGGCCTATTCAGGCATATGATCGGGAGGCGAGGATGGAACGCAGAATCATCGTTCCAGACGATGGCTACCTCCCGCGTGTGGCTGATCCGCTCTTGGACCGCATGCTCGAGGCTTCCGGAGCCGTCCTCGTAAAGGGGCCAAAGTGGTGCGGCAAGACGATGACCTGCGAGCGGCGTTCCGCCAGCCAAGTCTTTCTGCAAGATCCGGATATCGGCGATGATCTCATCGCGCTGGCTGAGACAAAACCGTCAGTCATCTTGAGGGGGCCCGAGCCCCGGCTCATCGATGAGTGGCAAATGGCGCCGAAGCTTATGGATGCCGTTCGCTTTGCCCTTGACCGCGAACACGGAAGAGGTCGGTTCATTCTCACAGGCTCCGCCACGCCAGTCGTCGAACCGGCTCACACGGGTGTTGGGCGCATCGCCCGCCTTCCCATGCGCACGATGTCGCTCTTTGAATCAAGGGAATCAACGGGAGAAGTCTCGCTTCGCGCCCTATTTGATGGCGCAAGGCTCGAGAGCGCACTCGCCACAATGGATGTCGAGGACTATGCCTTTGCCACGTGTCGCGGTGGATGGCCCGAGGCGATTCTGCAACCAGACCGTACGATCAGCCTTGACATGGCCCGACTCTACGTGGACGAACTTCTCGACAGCGATATCGCACGCATGGATTCAACCCGGCGCAATTCAACCTGGCTTCATGAGATCATGGCCTCCTACGCGCGCAATGTCGCCACCGAGGCATCCCTTGCCACCATCGCCAAAGATATGGCTGGCGAGCCCCCGTCGGCGCCCACGGTGAGTGGATACGTGGACGTCCTTGCGAGGGCGTGCGTGACCGAGGATCTCATCGCCTGGAATCCACGGCTTCGATCGAAGACGAAGGTGCGCACGAGCCCCGTCCGCCACTTCTGCGACCCCTCCATTGCGGCTGCGATGCTTGGGCTGAGTCCCGAAACGCTGCTGTTTAGCTGGAGCGCCTTTGGATTGCTGTTTGAATCGCTCTGCGTGAGGGACCTCAGGATCTATGCGGAACCCCTAGGCGGTCGTGTGTACCACTACCGCGACAAGACCGGACTCGAAGCCGACGCGGTCGTGGTGCTTCGCGACGGACGCTGGGCTCCCGTGGAGGTGAAGCTGGGCGAGCGACACGTGGACGAGGCGGCAAGGCATCTCCTGGAGCTCGCCCATCGCGTGGATGCGGGATCGATGGGGTCGCCCACGTTTCTCATGATCCTTACCGCCGGCGCCGCGGCGTATCGAAGAGACGATGGGGTATATGTGGTTCCCTTGGGACTGTTGGGGCCATAGACGTTTTCGACAAGTTGCAAACATATGTTCGTAACTCTGCGTTCCCGCAGGTACCGTAACTATTCCGCCGTGGACCCATTATTTCGGTGCATCTAACCTCTTTTACGCCGTGGACCCACTTTTTCGGTGCATGCTATGCACTGAAAAGTGGGTCCACGGCGGAAGCGGTTCAATTAGAAACCGGCGTGCTCCCATTGTTGGGCTACGTAGGCGCGGTTGGCATCGATGCGCGTCTGTTCGTCGGCGGTGTCCTTACCCATGATGGTCTCCTGGACGTCCTTGCCGATCTGCACACCCTTCTGGGCGATGTGCTGCAGGTTCTCCTTCGCCTCGTCGGGAAGCAGGAACTTGTAAACCGCGAATGCGACGCCCACCACCACACCGGCGAGCGCAATCTTGCCGAGGAACTTAAACATCGCGTACCTCCCAGCGCACGATTGACGAGACGAGGCGCGCGAGTTCGTCCTCGTCCTCGAATTGGATTTCGATCTTGTTCTTACCCCGTACGGACTTCACGCGCACGGGCGTACCCAGCGCCTCACGGAGCTGACGCGCCGCGCGCTTGTAGCTGTCAGGGGACACCGTGCGCACGTGGACGGTCTCGGTACTGCCAGAAAACAACGGAGCAAGGTTTTCTGTCTGGCGTACCGTGAGATTGTTGTCCACCACCTGATGGGCGAGCCGCACGCGGTTCTCCTCATCGGCCACGGCGAGGATGGCGCGCGCATGACCTGCGGTGAGGAGACCTTGGGAAAGCATGTCCTGGATCTCCTCGGGGAGATCCAGCAGGCGCACCGCGTTTGCCACATATGCGCGAGACTTGGACACCTCCTCGGCGATCTTCGTCTGCGAGAGCTTCTCCTTGTCCATCAGGGTCTTGTAACCCTGCGCCTCCTCGATGGGATTGAGGTCACTCCGCTGCAGGTTTTCCACGAGCGCAAGTCGGAAGGATTCGGAATCGTCGGCTTCGCGGATGAGCACAGGCACCTCTTTGAGGCCCGCTCTCTTGGCCGCCTGGTAGCGGCGCTCGCCCGCGATGATCTCATAGCCATTCGCCACCGGACGCACGAGCAGCGGCTGGAGCACACCATGCTTCTCGATGGAATCGGAGAGCTCGGCAAGCTCCTGCTCGTCGAAGTCCACACGCGGCTGGCCGGGATTGCGATGGATCTCCTTCAAAGGCACCTCGAGCGGCGTCTTGGGGCTCTCAAGAGGTTCCATGTCGCCCATGAGGGCGTTGAGGCCTTTGCCGAGCGCTGCTTTCTTAGCCACGGCGGATCACTTCCTTTGCGAGTTGGAGATAGGCGCGCGAACCGTTGTTGAAGCGCGCGTATTGCGTGACGGGCATGCCGTATGAGGGCGCCTCGGCGACCTTCACCGTGCGCGGGATGACGGTGGTGAAAACACTCTTCCCGAAGTAGCGGCGCACTTCGTCGGCCACCTGGTTCGAAAGCGTGGTGCGCTTGTCGTACATCGTGAGGAGCACGCCGAAGATCGAGATGTCCGGATTCAAGCGCGCTTGGACCACCGCGAGCGTGTCGAGCAACTTCGTGACGCCCTCGAGCGCGTAGTACTCGCACTGGATGGGCACGAGGATGGAATTGCTTGCCGCGAGCGCGTTAAGCGTGATGAGGCCAAGCGACGGGGGACAGTCGATGATGATGTAGTCGAACTGGTCCCCAAAGCCCTCCAGCGCGGATTTGAGCGCCATTTCGCGATCTTCCGCGTTCACCAGCTCGATCTCCGCGCCGGCAAGGTCGATCGATGCAGGCACGAGGAACACTTTTTCGGCGCACGTCTCGCGTACGGCGTCCTCGATGGGCGCCTCACCGGCGAGCACCTCGTAGATCGTCGGCTCGTCTTCATCTACCTCGATGCCGTAGCCGCTCGTCGTATTCGCTTGGGGGTCGAAATCGATCACCAGTACTTTGCGATCGTTTTCGCCAAGGGCTGCCGACAGATTTACCACTGATGTCGACTTTCCGACGCCGCCTTTTTGGTTGATCACGGCGATTATCCTGGTGGGAGAATCGGGCTTGTGACGTTTTACGGCTTTTACATCCACGGTCACTCCTCATTTAAGCTGCAATTGGTAGCAGAATACACTACACGCCTCCTATGTTTCACGTGAAACACTTACCTGTACGTGCGGGCGGGTTGCTTGGCCCATGAAACTCGGTTCCCGCTCGCACTTCCTTCGGCTTTCATCGGCCCTTTTTCTCGGGTGACACACCTCATATTGGCATACGGACTTTGGAGCCGGCGGACCACTCCTCGAGGGCCGAGAAAAAGGGCCTACTCAATACGGCTTCCACAGAGTTTCATGGGCCAAGCAACCCGTCTGCAGCGAGCTCGCGACACTCTTTACCACGGGGATAAATCAGCGCGGAATGAATTCTTTGAATTCATTCCGCTCATTGTTCGTGGAGGATTCGGCAGAATTCTCCACTTTATCTAAGCTCAGATCGCGGGGTGATCTGAGCGCTTTCTTGGCCCCGGAGTTTGAGTTTGATGGGCTGATGACAGAGCAAAGGAATCGCTGGACACCGTGTTGAGCACTGCGGTGAGTTGCTAAGCCGTTGTGCTCATCCAGGTGGCTAGCGATTTCTTTGCGGACGGGCTTAACGACATTGCAAGTCAGAGCCCCGCATTTGATTGCAGGGTATCAGGGGCGGTGGAGGCTCACGAGGCTTGGAAGACTGAGTGGTCTGGCACGTATGTCCTGAGCGACTTCCGCAGGCATGTTGATGTGATGTGGGCGAATGCCCATTGCCGAGGACCTCGCGAAGGCCATACGCGCCAGACCCCCCGCAGAACCTCAATTCCTAGAGCGGTCTCTTCGTGGCCATCCCTGCTCTACGGGGGAGTTTGACGGTGCTTTCGGCTACCTTTTCATAGATGAGGATCTCGCGTTGGCCAGCGTTGTGGGGGAGTTGGAGTGTTTCACGTGAAACACCTTTGTAGCCGAGGCGATCGGCGACCTCGTTCCCGTGGGTGAGTTCATCGTTGCTGAGGGCCCCCTTACCTGCGATAAGGTAGCCACCGAGTGCGAGAAGTGGTTGGGCATACTCGAGGAGGACCGCAAGAGGGGCAAGGGCACGCGCGGTAATAGTGGCGAAGTATTCCCGATGGGTCCTCGCGTAGTCCTCGACACGTTCGGCGCGGCATTCGACGTCCTCGAGACCGAGCTCCCTGCAAAATCGCTTGCAGGCTTCGACTTTCCTTACTCGAGCATCGAGAAGTACGCCAGGGCGGGGGCACATGATCTCCAGGACGATCCCCGGATAGCCAGCTCCGGTACCCATATCGAGGTAGGGCCCCTCCTCTGCACGGTAAGGCCCGAAGAAGAGCAGTGAATCGATGATGTGCTTGGTGATGGCCTCACGCGGTTCGGTGATCGCGGTGAGGTTCACCTGCTCGTTCGCGTGAAGGACGAGCCAGAGATGGGAGAGCAGGCGATCGCATTGGATATCCGTGAGGGTGACGCCAACCGTCGCCGCCTCACCACGCAGCACCTTTGCGTACGTAGCTACGAAGGATGATCGATCGGGCAGTATGCTCATGCGTCAAGTGAGCGTGGCGTGACAAAACTCCACGCGTCAGAGGTTTCTGTCAGAAATGCCACTACGCTTCGTCGATCGGCGAGGCATCGTAGACCTCCGCCACCACCACATAGCGATTGGGGTCTTCGCCCTCGGAATAGGTGGTGACCCCGGTGTCCTCGCGGAGCGCGATATGCGCGATGCGCCGCTCGTAGGCGTTCATCACGGGGAGTTTCACGCTGCCGCCGTTTCGATGCACCTTGGACGCGGCGCGATGCGCGAGCGAGATGATGCGCGCCTTGCGGCGCTCGCGATAGGACTCGATGTCGACCGAGACGGGGTAATAGAAGCCGAGCGTTCGCGTGGCGACCGAGGTCACGAGGAGCTGGAGTGATTCGAGCACGCGTCCGTGGCGTCCGATGAGCACCGCGAGGTC
>CANPVI010000008.1 GCA_947581665.1 uncultured Atopobiaceae bacterium
AGGGGGAGCGGAGCCACCAATTCGTGGCGGATGTGGGCCTTTCCCCAATACGACGCGGCCGCCGCCGCGTTGCATCCTTATGTCCCGGGCGATCTCCCGGCCGGCCTCTGGGCGGTCCTGCCGGCCGCGCTCTGCTCCATCGTGGCGCGGACGGTTTCCGCGACGATGGCGGAGATCCGCTGCATCTGTTCGGCCTCCTGCTTTTCCCGCTCCACGCGGGCGCGGGCGCCGTCCTTCTTCAGCCAGGACATTGACATGTATTTGACGTCGGTGGTTTTCTTGGTCCATGTCTCCATTCTGGCCTTGTCGATGTAGCCCTCCTCTTTGCTGATCTCGATGTACTGGAGAAGAAGGTTGCATTCGTCGATGACGGTTTTGATGGCCTGCAGGCGGATTTCCGGGTCCGTTCTGAAATTCGTTTCATTCGCCGAATGGACGCCCCGCATGATGGCGCGGGCCGCGCTGCGGATGTCCGCGATCATGTCGAAGGTCTCGCTTTTGGGAAAGCGCGGGCGCTGTCGCTTCTTTTCCAACCGCTCCGCCGTGGTGTTGAGCATCTGCTGCATCTGCTCCGGGGTCTGGGCGCGGGCGATGGTCCGCAGGACCTTTGCGACGTCTTTGGCGTCCACCTTGTCGTCGGGGACGGGCCGGGTGACCTTTTTGGTGTATCGGTAGAGCTCCCGCGCCTTGGTCCCCAGGACATAATCCTTTTCAGGCATGGGTGTCGACCTCCTCCCGCCGGAGGGGGCACGGGGACGCACAGGCGGCCGCTGCGGCCGTCGCGGCCTCGATGTCCTCCGGGTCGCCGGTGATGGTAAACGCCCCGCCCGTGACCGTCAGCGTGGCCCTGGAGCCGCTTTCGGTGATGCCGGTGATGGTAATGTCGCCGACGATCTCCGCCTCGCAGGGCGGCTCTATGGCCCGGAATAAATGCCCGATGATGCACGACAGGGCCCGCTGCGGGGCGGGCCCTGCGCCTGTTAAAACTCGATCCGGGCGAGGGCTTTGTTCCATACGCCTTTGACCTCCAGGTCGTTCAAATCCTCAAAGGTGACGCTCCACGGGTTTTTCGTGATGTCGTTGAGGATCATGTCCTCCATGCGGCCCATGCGGCCCTCCAGGGCTTTCATGGTGTTCCGCATTCCCTGGTGGGCGTCCTCTGCCGCGTTGTGGGCGTCGACGGCGCCCTGCACCTGCTGCATGATCTCCGGCATGGCGTGGGTCCGCAGGTATTCGTCCATGTCGTCGGGCGTCATGTACGCGGACGGCTGGTAGCCCATGACGATGTCGACGCCCTCGACGGTGGTGATGCTGACCGGGTAGCGCCGGGTGGTGACGGGTTCGCCGGGGTTGTACGCCTTGACCGGCTCCGGGTACTTGTCCAGATTGCCGTAATACAGCAGGATTTCGCCCTCCTCCGGGTCGCGGGCGAAAACGCCGTATTCGTTAATCATGATGTCGCGGCCCAGCCCGTGGTTGAGGTCGTTGCGGTACTCGATGACGAAGGACGTGGTGGTGCCGACGGTGGTGGGCTTGGTGCTTGTCGCCTGCACGACGGGGCTGACCAGGTCCGTCAAATCTTTGGGGTTGGTCTCGGCCGGCACCTTGCCGTCCCCGACCATGACGCGGGTGATCTCCAACTTGGAGCCGGCCTGCAACTTTGCCAACAGGGCCAGCCCCTTGGTGGGAATGGTGAAACCGTACATTTTGGGGGTCCTCCTTTACTCCGCCGCGGGCGGGAGCGGCGTGACGGAAAAAGCGCCATGCTGCCCGACGGCTGCGGCGTTCGTGTTGAATTCGTATTCCATGCGCCACTCCGGGAGGGCGGTCTGCGAAAAGCTGCCCGCGGACGCCTGGAGGGTGATGGTGTCGTTGACGCTGTGGTCCATGACCCATTCCGGGAGAGGGGTAACGCTGTAGCGCGCCGCTGCGCCGCCGACGGACACGACGGCGTCCTCCGGCTGATGCGTGGCCCGCAGCTCGTAGGTCTGGTGGGACGGCTTGATCTTCTTCAACCGCGCGATGACGGCGTCCAGGTCGACGCCGCTGTCCGCCCCCTCGATCTCGACGCTGAAGGTGTACGGGGCGACGTCCTCCTCGACGGTGGTTTCCCGGCCGGTCATGCCCTCGATGATTTGCTCCACCCGCGCCGGGTTCATGGGGGAGCGCGTGCTCCGGGCGGCGATGACCCGCCGGCGCCGCTCCTCCAGGAGCGCGTTTCGGTCCCCGGTGATGCCGTAGCGTTGCTCCCAATACACCAGGCCCCATGTGGCGGTTTCCGGGAATGCCTGGGCCTTTAATTCGTCGAAACGGAGCCGGACGTCGTCCATCTCCAGGCCCATGACCTCGAAGATCCACTTGCCGACGTAGGATTTGTCGTAAATGGGCGAAATGCGGGACAACATGCGGACGGCCGAAGGGCTGGTTGGGAAATGCTCGATGTCAAAATGGTCGTCGCTCACGTCGCCGTCACCTCTTTCGTCACGGGATATTGTGCGGCCTCCAGGGTGATGTTGGCGGTGCTGCCGTTGATCGTCATGGCGGAGAAATCATGCACGCCGGCGGTCCGCGTCAGGACGGCGTGGACCTCATTCCAAAAAATGATGCCCTCCGCCTTTGCCTGCACGTAGTAATCGTCCAGGGCGCTCTCAAATCGGGCGATGACGTCGTCCTGCGTGGCGCCGTCCTCCAACTGCAGGCCGGTGATGGCGATGGACAACTCGCACCCCGTCGGCGCCTCGACGAATAAAACGGCCCCGATGGGAGCCAGGCGGTTGATGCTCCGGGTGTCTGGGTTCATGATGTGCGTGTAGACGGCGTCCAAAATCTGCCGGTTGGCGGGCTGGCCGTTGGCGTCCAAAATGATGAGCTTGACCCAGTTGGGGTGCTCAACTTCATATTGGGTATCGACCAGGACCGTCCCGACGCCGTTGACCTCTTTGGCCCAGCGTATATAATCGGCGTCGTTCCCGACGAAACTTTCCCCGTCGTTCTGCTCCCGCTCCGCGATCCGCTCGTAGAGGCTGTCGTCGTCCTCCTCCGCGGTGCCGCCGGTGATGGGGTCGTCGTTGTTGATGCTGGTGATGCCCTTGACGGGGACGGACATGATGACGATGGTGCCCGCCGCCACGTTGCCGCCCTTGCCGGGCTCCACGGCCATGACGTCGACCTTGACGGAGCCGACGCCGGTGTCCGGGTCCGCCTCCCCGATGGTGGCGTCGGCCAGGGTTGCGAATTCGATGGCCGGCACGTCGCCGACCGCCGGCACGCACAGGACCGTCCCCGCCGGGATGGCGGTGCCGGGCACGCCCTGGATGGTGACGGTGCCGCTTGCCGGGTTGGCCGGCCTGCGGGTGAGCCCGACGGCGGCCGCGTGGTAATCCAGCCAGCGGTCGTATGACCAGGCGGGAAACATGATTTTCAATGTTTCGATGAGCACGAAATTCATGATTTCGTCCTCCTCCAACGCCGTCGGCATGGTGAAGTCGTAGGGGAAACCTCCCTCGATGTTGTCGATGTCCGCCGGCAGCCGTTCCATCATGCGCGCCTGGATTTCCTCCGCGGTTTCCCCGCGGTGCCACTCCGGCGGCACGAAAACGGGCCTTTCGATTGGCATTTTTTCACCCCCTTATGTTGAAGTTTCGGCCGCCATGGACAACGCCACGGAGAGCCGGATTTCGTCCAGGTCGCGGCCCTTTACGGTGAAATCCGCGAAGAGGCTGGTGTCCTCCCACGAAAATGAAAAATCCCGGACATATTCCGTTTTCGGGTTGACCATGATGGCCTCGATGATCGTGCGCTCGACGCACGCCTCCACGCTTGCGTGATCCGGCTGCGCCGCTGCATACTCCATTTCGGTCCCGATGCGGGTGCTATACGCCAGGTAGCCGTCGCGCTCGGTGGCGACGACTTTGAGGCACCATTGCTCAAACGCTTCTTTTCCGTTGGCCTCGACCATGCGGTTGGCGCCGTCCCGGATGAAGTCCCCGGTGGTGAAATCGAAATACACCGACGGCCGGTAGTGCTCCCGCTCCGGCTGGGCCGGGGTTTTGACCTCCGGCACGTCGAAAACGGGGAAAAGTTTCTTGTCGCTCATACTCTCCTCCGCTTATTTCGTCAGCTCGGTCCCCGGCAGGATGATGTCGATGATGACGGCCTCGCTTTGCACCCATGCCACGAGGACCCGGTCGCCGGGCTTGATTTTCCGCAGCTTTTCGGGGATCAGGACGTGGTGCTGGTGCATACCGTCCGCGCCGTCGCCCCCGTCGCTCCTTTTTGCGGGGACGGTGGGGGACGGAGCGGGCCCGGTGGCCTCTCCCACGGTGCCGGTGACGGCGCCGCCCATGGAGTCCGTCAGGTCGATGGTGTTGTGGATGTGGTTGCCGCTGTGCGGCATTCCGATGTCCTGCGTTTTCGTCAAAATTTGGTCTGTGTCGCCCAGGGTCTGCTGCCGGAGCACGTGGTAATCGGTGACCGGGATGGGGATGGCGAAGGTGTTGGTTTTCAAACTGTAATCCGGCAAAACCTCACCGAAATCCAGGAGGAGCTCACTGTTTGCCCCCATGTTGCGCCCCATGCGGTCCTGCATCACGCGGGCCAGCTTGTTCAATCCCTGGTTGTTGTCCTCGACCATGCTTTTCCCTCCTTACTCCGCCGGCTTGACGGAAAGCGACATTTTGCGGTTGATGACGTCGTGGGTGATGCTCTTGACGATGAAAAACCCGGTTAAATGCTCGGTGTCCAGGCTCACCATGTCGCCCTTGCGGATGAATGGCACGTCGGGGGCCTCTATGGTGGAGCTGCGCTCCGGCTTGCCCGATTCGTCAATCATTTTCTGGGCGGCCGCTTTCGCGGTGTCCAGGGTGTCGTCCTCGCTGCGGTTATATAACCGCTGCCGGATGCCGTACTCGGTGAGCCCGTCGACGATGGCCTCCGGGGCCTGCTTTCCGTCGTCGGTCGCAAGGCCCATGACCTTGACCCGCGTGACCAGCGCCGACGTGCTGATCCTGTCCGACGCCAGGGTGGCGTTGGTGTCGTCGCTGAAATGGTAGATGTCCTCATTGGACCCAAGGGGCAGGACGTCCACGGCGCCGGCCCTTGCCCGGACGACGTAATGCTCCGCGCCGTGCTTTTCTGCATCGTCCAGGAGCGACATGATGATGTCGCTTAAATACTGCGCTTTATAAAGCGTTTTCGCGTGGACGGCGTCGGGCCCCTTGTATTCGCCGATGGGGATGCCCCAATCGTTGAAAACGGCGGTGATGGCCGACTTTGTCCCCGTCCCCGCGGTGATGTAGCGGTCGTCCTGCGATTGCTGGAGGTTGAATAATTCGTCGTAGGCGGTTACGCTGAAGCTGTTGCTGCCGTTGCTCCGGCTGGGGCTCCACTCATTGATGAAACCCCGGCAGACTTCTTTTTCGCCGCCTCCGGCGTCCGCTGTGATGACGATGACGGTGTTGGGGGTGATGGTGGACGACAACGGTTTCCCGGCGTACTTGATATTAGCCATGGTGGCCGTCAGCCGCGCGCTGATCTCCCCCTCGCCCTCATTCCACCCGGCGGCCGTGATGGCGCCGGTGACGTTGAGCTGCGTCCCGTCGGAAAGCACGGCGTACACCCGATAGGTCAACTTTGCGATGTTTACCATGCCGCGGCCCTCCTCACGATGGGATGGTTAGGGTCTGGCCCGGATAAATCAAATTCGGGTTTTTGCCGATGATGGATTTATTGGCCTCGTAGATTTCCTGGTAACGGCTCCCGTTCCCGAGGAATTTCTTGGCGATGTTCCAGAGGCAATCCCCGGATTTGACCGTGTACGTCTGCGACGCTGCGGAAAGGGCGGCCTGCGATGATGCCGCCCTTTCGTTGGTGGTTGCTGTGGTGTCCTTTTTCGTGGTGTTCTCGATGTTGAGCTCGGTCGTGGTGTAGACGATGATGTCCTTGGCGACGGCGAAGGAGATGCTATATTCCACGCTGTCCAACTTTTTGTTGTCCACGGTGTAATTCTCCAGGTAGACGTCGTGGTTGATCGTCGTGCCTGTCACCAACAAACGGAGCTTTTTCCCGCTGGCCCTCCAACGGCTGAAGATGCCCTGGATTTCTTTGGGGCTCCTCCAATCGGCCGCGCTCACGATCCGCATGTTTCGCATACTCGCGCCGGGCAGCCGGCCGTTCCACGAAAATTTTGTCAGCTTTTCGCCGTCGGGGAGTTTGACCTCCCCGACGTTGATGATGTTGTAACTTACAAAACGGGTTTCGGCCTTGCATTTCACGGCCTCCGGCGGCAACGGCAGCGCGATCCGCGTGCCGGTGTCCAACTCGGTGATGTAAACCATTTCGGCCATGCGTTACGCGCCCCCTTTCACTGGCATGTTGGCGAAGATCCGGGCCAGCCGTTCGGCCATTTCGTCGCTGATGTCGTCCACGAGTTCCTTGATCCGGTCCTTGATGACCTCGAAAATTTCGTCGGCGCTCATTCCCTGGGTGCCCTGGATGATGATTTCCGGGTTGAGGGCGATGGTAATGGGGATGTTTACGCCGCCCCCCATTTCTCCGCCCATTTCCCCGCCGTTCCCGGTGGTGGTGGTGTACGTCTGGGCGCCTGCGTCCTCTGCGTCGTCGACGCCGAGGAGGTCCCCGGCCTGCTGCCACACGGCAAGCCCGCGGGCCCTGTCGCCGCCGCCCAGGGGGATGATGGCCTCCGGGCCGTCCTCTGCCACTTGCGCCAGGTGTGGCGCGTTCATGATGCCGCCCTGGGCGTGCGCGCCGGCCGCCGATGCTCCGGCGGACTGGCCCGCGGAAAACGCGCCAGAGACGGTGTCCCACACTCCACCAAACCAATCGCCGATTTTGCTGAACCAACCGCTAACGGTTGACGCGATGGAGGAGCCCCACTCCGGCAGCGTTTCGGTGACGAAACCGGTGACGCTATCCCAAAGGCTCCCGAAAAATCCGGGGATGGTTTCGGTGAAAAACGTGGCGATCTTGTCGTAGGCGGTGTTGGCCCACTCCGGGATCGTCTCGGTCACGAAGCCGGTGACGCTGTCCCACAAACTGCCGAAAAACTCCGGGACGGTCTCACCGAAGAAGGTGCTGGCCTTTTCTGCGACGCCCTCCACCCATGCCGGCAGGGTCTCGGTGAAAAACGTGCCGACGCTGGTGAACAGATTCCCGAAAAACGTGGGGACGGTTTCGGTGAAAAACGTGCTTGCCCGCTCCGCCACGCCCTCGACCCATGCGGGGAGGGTGGACGTGAAAAACGTGCTGATGTCTGTGAATAGCCCGGTGAAAAACTCCGGGACGGTCTGCGTGAAAAATGTGCCCGCCGCGCCGACGACGTAGCCGATGGCGTAGGGCACCTGTTCGGTCAAAAACGTGGGGATCGTCTCGGTGAAAAATCCGCCGACGGTTTCGCCCACTTTCCCGGCGAAGTCGCTGATGGCTGACCCGACGGCGCTGGCCGCCTCCGGGATTTTCTGCGTGATAAACTCCGGCAGGGTTTCGGTGAAAAATCCCCCGATGGCCTTGCCGATGTTATTGAGGGCGCCCCCTTCGTCGGTGGCGTCCGACAACGCTTTCCCGATGCTGCTGCCGCCCAAAAGGGCGCCGATGCCGCCGATGCCTGCGCCGACCGCTGCGCCGACGCCGGTGCCGATGACGGGCACCACGGAGCCGATGACGGGCACCACGGAGCCGATGGCCGCGCCGATTCCGGCGCCTGCCCCGACCATGCCGATTTTCGTGCCGCCCTTGACGTAGCTGTCTTTGGCGTCCTTGCCCGACTTCCCGGTCCCGCGGACGATGTCCATGATCCCGGAGCCGATGCCCAGAATGCCGCCGAGGATGCCGGCGATGCTCCCGGCGCCTGCTGCGGCCGCGCCTGCTGCTGTGGTGGCCCCGCTCCCGAGGGCGCCTCCCACGCTGCCCAGTGTGCCGCCGATGCCGCCCTGCACCGCCAGAAGGGTCCCGTCCGCGCCGACAACGCTGGATTTCGACCCAACCGTCAAAAGACGGGACAGCCAACTCCCGGCGGACGTCAAACCGCCCGCCGCCGTGGCCCCTGGGAGGGCCAGGGTGCCCCCTCCGGCCGCGGGTAATGCTGGCGTACCCCCGCCGCCCGTGAGGGCCTGGAGGGCCGTCCTCGCGCCGCCTGTGGCCCCTCCGCCGCCCAGGCCGCCGTAAATGTTCACGGTGGCCGCGGTGACGGTCATGGTGGAAACTGCGGAGCCCAACAGGCCCCCGCCGCCTCCGCCTCCGCCGGAGCCCTTGCCGAATAGTCCGGTGATGCCCCCGACGACGGATTTGCCCGCCTGGATGCCGCGGGAGATCCCGCCCAGGAGCTTGCCGGCCGCGACGACGCCGGCCGCCGCGACGACGCCCTTGTGGTCGCTGGCCCACTCTGTCAGGGCCTCGCTGATGCTGTCCATGTCAAACCCGGTTTTGAAGCCCTCGATGAAACTGGCCCCGATGCTTGCGCCGTCCTCGACGGCGCCGGACGCGTCGAAACCTAACAGGGCCAGGAGCCCGGACGTGATGCCACTGCCCAGCGTTTCGCCGAAACCGGCGATTTTCTCGGTGAGCCACGGCTTGCCGGTGCTGTCCCACCATGCGGAGAACGGCTCCGCGACGATCTTGTCCCAGGCGATGCTCAACTTTCCCCACACGTCCGCGTTGGCCCATTCGTCGGATGCCGTAAATTCCGCGATGGTGCTGCGGAGCCCGTCGATCTTGCCGTCGACGAAGTCCATGACCTCACCGATGACGGTTTCGACGGCCGGCATTTTGGTCGTGAGCCAGTCTGCGAATTCGCGCACATACGGGGATAACCGCTCACCCAGGGCCAACTTCACGCCGTCGACCGCGGACTGAAGCAGGGTCATGCTGCCCTGCATGTTGTCGAGCATGGTGTCGCTCATTTGCTGCGCGGCGCCGTCGGCGTTGTAAATGGCCTCGGTTAGCTTGTTGTAATCCTCCTCGGACGTGTTCAAAATCGCCAGCAGGCCCTTTTGGGCCTCTGTGCCGGCGACGGTGTTGGCCAGCTCCGATTTCTGGGCTGCGGTCATGTTGACCGTCGCCCGGCGGAGCTCTGTCATGACGTCCAACAACGGCCGCGCGCTGCCGTCGGAGTTGTAAAACTCGACGCCGAGCTTGCTGATGGCGTCCGTTGCGCCCGACGTGTTGGTGGACAAACGGGTCAACATGCTATTGAGGGCGGTGCCGGCCATGGTGCCCTTGATGCCGCTGTTTGCCATGAGCCCGGTCGCCAGGGCCACGTCCTCGATGCTGTACCCCATGGCGCCGGCCATGGAGCCCACATACTTGAACGTTTCGCCCATCATGGAAACGTTGGTGTTCGCGTTGCTGGACGCCGCGGCCAACACGTCGGAGAAGTGCATGGCGTTCGATACGCCGGACGCGGTCGTGCCGCTTGCCGACAGCCCGAAGGCCGTCATGGCGTCGGTGACGATGTCCGACACGGTCGCCAGGTCCTCCCCGGACGCCGCTGCCAAATTCATGACGCCCGACAACGACGTGAGCATGTCCTCGGTTTTCCACCCGGCCATTGCCATATAGGTCAACCCATGCGCCGCCTCTTGCGCGGTGAATTTGGTGGTGGAGCCCATTTCTTTCGCCAGGGCTGTCAACGCTGCCATGTCGTCGGTCGTGGCTCCGCTGATGGCCTTGACCTGGGACATGGTGCTTTCAAACCCGCCGAATGTGTCCAGGACGTCCTTGGTGCTGACCGAAATGCCCAGGACCGCCCCGGCCTGCAATATCGGGTTGCGTAGCATGTTGAAAATCCCTTGAAGGGGTGCTGTGGCCTTGTCTATCAGGCCGACGGTGAAATTCCACGCTTTCCCCGCGGCGCTGCTGATCTTTCTTTCGACGGTGGAGATGACCTGCGTGGCCTTGTCGACGGCGTTGAGGGTCATGTTCCACCTGGAGCCGGTCATTTTGTTTAGCCGGCTCTGCGTCTGCTGGAGCGTCTTGTCGAATGCGCTGACCTTTTTGGTGGCCGATGCAAAACCCGGCCCGGTCTTGTCCTCGACGACAAGCTCCTCGGTGATCCGCATGATCTCAGCCGCCATTCATTCCCGCCTCCTCTTTCAATTTCTGCTCATTTTCGAGCGTCACTCGCATGGAGGCAAAACAAAACGCGCGGACGCCGCGGGGGGCATTCCAGACGACGTCGGGCATGATCCCGACGCGCTGGAATATCTGATGCAACAACGTCGCGCGGCCGCCGGCCTCGATTAGTTTTTTGCGACTTCCTCCTCGGTCATTTCGTAGCCGCTGATGCTGTCCAGCTTCTCACAAATGGCGTTTTTCTCGCCCGCCTTGAGGAGCACGTCGACGGCCTCGATGCCGGTGGCCAGGTCCTTTGCTTTCCAGAGGGCCTTGTTGTCCCAGATTTTCTTGCGGTCCTCCGGGATGGTGGCCTCGTAAATCAACATGCACCGATATTTGACGGTGTCGACCTCCTCCGGGATGCGGAGCCCCGCCTGCGTCTTACTCTTGACGTACTTGGTGCAACGCTTACGGCAGCGGTTGAAATCGTCCTCACCCAACGGGTGGATGCGGAACGAAAACAGATCCTTGCCGCCCCGGCTGATGACGATTTCGACGCTTTCATCTTCGTCGTCCTTGTAATTGGCCGCGGCCAACAGATTGTTGAGGAGGTCGTCCTCCATGGCGCGGGCCGAGCCCTGCATTTCCTCCGGGGTGGCCGGGGTGAGGTCGTCCATGCCGTCGGTGTCGTTTCCGTTGAAGCCGATAACTCTGGTTCCCATAAAAATTTACCTCCATGTAAAAAGTCTGGGGGCCGCGCCACTCCGGCGCGGCCCCTGGTATGTCCGATGTGTGCCCGGTTACGCCGCGTTGAGCAGGCTCTGAAGCTCCGGCGGGTCGTTGACGGTCATGTTCCAGGCCCGCTTGATGATGTCGCCGACGCTGGCATTCTGCAGGTCGATGTTACCGGCGGGGACGCACCCGCGGTAATTCATGCGCTGCGTGCTGCCGTTGCGGCCGTACACGACGCCCTGGAAAGTCCAGTCGGGCTGCTGCCCCTCGTGCATCATGTTGAAAACGTCCTGGATGAGGTAGTCGTCCTCAATGGTGATCTGGGACGCCGTCAGGGTGACCTTGTACGACTGGAGGACGTCATGCTCCTGGGCGTCGCCCAACGGCTGATAGGTGCCGTTGGTGACGTTGACCTGCACCTGGAAATTCTCCACGGTGGCCAGGAGAACGCCGTCCCCGTTATACAGGGCGGCGTCCTTGCCGGTGAGGGCGAAGCGGGTGTCCTGCGGTCCTCTGTTGTTATACATGCTGCTTTACCTCCTTTCCGCTTACGCGTCCGGCGCATACCGGAAACGGTAGGCCAGGTAGATAAACTCGACGCTGTCGATGTCGTCAACCTCGACGATAAACCAGGCGCTGTCGCCCTGGGCGGGGTTGGTTTCGTCCTCGTAGGCGTCGCCCTGGAGGAGCTTCTTTTCCCCAACCATGCGGGAAATGACGCCCTTGATGGCCGCGATGATGGTGGCCCGGCCGTCGGGGTCGTTGTTGATCTTGCCGATGAGGGCGTCCAACGTGTCCCCGGTCCGCTGCATGAGCTCGAAACGGGTTTTACAACGCCGGATTTTCTTCCAGCCCTCGTCCATGTTGCCGTCCGGGGTGATGAGGGTGTTGATGCCCTGCTCGATCCACACCTGGCCCGCGGTGTTGGTCGTCAAAACCAGGCAGCCGCGCTGCAGGGCGGTCTCGATCTCGCTGGGCGTCAACTTCTCCGCCAGGGACGCCATGCCGGAAATGACGGTGTGCGTCAACGACAGGTTGGTCGCCACGGACGCGATCATGCCGCCGATGCGGGCGGCCATGAGCCAGCCCTCATACTTGACGCCGGCGGACGACGTCGCGGAATTGAGGACGTAGATGATCTTTTCGTCGTTGTACGCGGCCGCGTGCTGCATACGGGTGTCCAGCGCGATGCTCTTGGGCTCGGACAGGCACGCCATGGTGTAGCTGCCGTTGCTGTAGATGCGGTCGATCCACGCCTGGACCAACGCGTGGACGCTGACGTCGTCGGTGTCCACACACAGGCAGTTGCCGTCGGTGGAATACAACGCGTCCAGGCCGGCGCTGTACTCGGTGGTGGTGGCGGTGGGCTGTTCCCCGCCGGTGAGGGGTTCCTGCGTGATCTCCGCCAGGGTGCCGTCGCCGTCGTCGACCTTGGTGGCGATGAAATCCTTGGTGCCCTCGGTGATGGCGGCCACGAGCCCGTCGGCCTCTTTGCCGTCGGCCGCAAACGTGACCCGGCAAAACTCGGTCGTGCCCTCGTAGATGATGCACTCCCGGCCGGCCCCGATGAGGCTGTCCCGGATGCTGACGGTGAAAGCCCGGTCGCCCACGTAGGCGCCGGTGATCTTCACGGCGTCGGCCTCGCTGCCGTCCTTGAGGGTGACGCTGGGCGCGGCGCCGCCGGTGCCGATGCGGACGAAATGCCCGGACGTGAGCCCGCCGTTGAACATTTCGGTGATGAGATTCTCGGTGTTGCCGCTGCCGAAAATCCTGTTGACGTTGGTGTCGGGGGTGAAATCGACGACGGTGTTGAGCGGGCCCCAATTCGCGCGGATCAGGCCCAGGCCGACGCCGTTGCGGGCGCCGGCGATGGGGCCGGTGCCGGTCTTATACCGGCGCTGATACACGCCAGGGCGGATTTTCCGCTCACCGACGATAAACGTGCCAGCCATTATTTGACCTCCTTATTGGCGAATTCCGTGATGATCTTTTTGGCGTCCGCCACGGTGGCGGACTTGATGCCCGACATGCGGAGGGCCGCGGTGGCGATGTCGGGGGACACGCCGAAAACCTTGCGGGCGGCCCCGATGAGCTCCGCCGCCGAATACACGGCGGGGGGCTTTTTGGCGCCGGAGCCCTTTTCCGCAGCCGGGGCCGCGGGCGCGGTGTTTTCCTTGCTCATGCTCTTTTAGCCTCCTTTAATCGTTGGTGTGGATGTGGTTGATGCCGTGATGATACGGGGGATTCTTCAAAATCCCCCAGGTCGCTTTCTTCAGGTGGATTTGGCCGTGGACCAACGGGTCCAGGGTGGTATCGGCCCGAATGCTCCGCAGGAACATGGGGGACGTGTCCATCATAATGACCTCCCCGCGACGCGAGAGGTCGTCAACTATGGCCCTGATCCACCGCGCCCGGCTGCTTGCGCCGGGCGCGAAAATGTGGCAGATGACGGTGCCCTCCAACCATGCGACGGTCCGATATTCCAGGCCCAGCTCGTAGCTCTCCAAACGGCAATAAACCGCCGGGTGCTCCTCTGACGGCTCGGTGAAATCGGGCAGGTCCGCCCGGCCGATGATGGTGATTTCCGGGTAATTCTCCCGGAAATATTTCTGCATGGCCAGGACGGGGTCCGGGTCGCTGGTGATTTGCTCCGGGAATGCGTACATGTCGAAGGTGACGGTGACGCCGATGACCTTTTCGACGACGGTTTCCCGGCTGCTGCGGAATGTCTGCGACGCCTGCCATGAAAAGCTGCAGGGGGCGTCCTCCTCCGGCGCCATGATGACGCCGCAGAGGACGGCCCGGATCGTTGGCTCGATGTCCTCCGGGGCCGGGCCGTCCTCGGTACACCACACGTCGACGTATAACGTGCCGGCTGTCTGCCGGTCTGGGTCTCCCCGGAGGTCCAAGCCGTAGCTGATCCTCGGATATTGGCGGGCGTCGGTCCAGCCCCTGTCGGTGTCCTCCGGGCACGGGCCGAAAAAAACGCCCGGTTTCCCGTCGAATTGGGCCAGCTTTACGCTGCCGAAATCCGCGCCGGAAATCCGGGTGAATAGCAATTCCTCCAACTTCATCCGCCGGGGCCGCCGGTGTCTGCCGGGTGCTTGTTGATGGTTTCCATGTCCGCGGTCCAGGAAATTTCCCACAGGCCCGCCTCGACCTCTCCCGCCTCGATGGTGAAGAAGTTGGTGACGTTGCGGATGCCGGGCTGCCAAATGACGCGGATTTCCTCGCGCGTCACAAGGACGACAAGCCCGTTTCGGGCTTCATCCCACGCGCTATATTTCGCGCGGATGAAATTGCCCTTTTCGATGGCCTCGGTGTTGAAAACCGAGCCGTCTGCCTTGATGATCAGATCCATTGGCTTTCCCTCCTCTCAATCACAGGTAGGGCTGGTCGAAAATCGCCTTGATCTCCGGCCAGGCCGCCTGCTTGATTTCGTCCTCAAATGGACGGGCCGCCACTTTGGGCGTGCCGTGCTGCAGCGCCGGTGCATATTTGACGTCTGTGCGGATGCCGGGGGTGAACATGTTTTCGCCGGCCTTCATCTGCGAATAGGGCAGGGGTTTCCAACTCCGGCGGAGGTCGCCGGTCCGAAGGGCCGGGGGCTCCCCGGGGGCTGACGCCTGGTAGGTGGCGTGCTTGGTGTGGGGCTTGCGGTAAATCCGGCCGGATCGTCCGCCCTTGTTGGAGAGGATGTCGTCGGATTTCTGCTTGAGGATGTTGGACGCCCGCACGCAACGGCTTTTGACTTGCTGCTCCACGGCCTGCAGGACCTTTTTATGTACCTGCTGAAAATTCACTTCCATCGTCCAGGTCTGTCCTTTCCTCCACGTAGTACAACGTGGCGATGCCCAATTCCGCGATGTTGTCCACGCCGCGGATGTAATAATGGGAATGGCCGCGGACAAGCCGGTCGCCCGGCTTTGCCTTTGGGCCGGAATACTGCACGATCTGGTGGGTGATGGGGTGCTCCCCCTGATCGAAGCGTTTTATGGCCGTCGGGTCGGCGCTTGCGATGACGCCGCGCAAAACGGCCGCGGTTTCGGTGTCGTAGGTTGTCACGCCCCGCCCGCGGCTGTTCTGCTTGCGCGTGACCGGCTCAATGGTGAATGACTTGATGAGGTTACCGGGTCTTAGGTACATGGCGGGGGCCCTCCTCTGTGCCGCCGGCGCGGCGGTTTTCCATCATGCCGGCGTGGAAATAATGGGGTCCGCAGATGGCCTGCGGCGCGGCCATGGGGGCGCTGATCTCGACCTCCGCCTTTAATTCGTCGCGCAATTTCTTCCACCCCTCGAAACGCTGCCGGAGGGATAGGGACAATTCCCCGACGTCTGTGTCGACCTCATACCCGAAACGGAAAAGAATGCTTTCCAAACACTTGAGCTTTGCCGCTTTCCACCTGCGGGTGCCTGCGATGATGGCGGAATACTCTGCATCACACAGGGCACACGTGTCGAAACCGCCCTCGACCATGGTGTCGCCCAACTCGAAGCGCATTTGGTCCTTTCCGCCCTCGGTGATTTTTTCGGGGTCGTAGGTGTAGGCCGGTCGCTGCATTAGCTGGCCTCCTCTTTGGCTTTGGCCGCGGTGGCGTTCTTGACCGTCTTGCGGCTGTCCCACGCGTTGATGAGGATGAGCGTGACGGCGTCGTCGATCTCCGCGATGCGGGGGACGGCGTCGTCGACCGGCAACTGGAGGACCGTCACGGCCTCCGCGATCTGCTCCTCGGTGGCCTCGATGTCCTCGAAGCTGCCGTCGCTCATTTTGACGGGGACGGCGATGACGGCGGGGTCGGAGTTCTGATCCTCCCCGCCGTCGACGTCCGCCGGCGCCTCCGCGATGAGCCCCATGCTGATGACGGCGTTGACCCGGCCGGGGGCGATGGCCTCCTCCGGGACGCTATCCCCAGGGAAATACTTCACGCCCGCAAATGTCGCGGGCTTCACGCATACGAAGGCACGCATGTCGCCGCCTCCTTACACGCACTCTTTGAAGAAGATGGCCAGGTCGTCGCACGTCTTTTTCATGTCGCTGGACATGAGCCCCTCGACAAATTCGCTGTGGGTGCCGGGCTCCCCCTCAAACTGATCGAACGCGGTGGCGTTGCCGTTGCCCAGCATGTCCCACGTGAAAATATAACCCGCGGAGGGTTCGTCGATCTGCGGGGTGGGGGTGGCGTAACACAGGAGGGCGCTCTTGCTGTCGCAAATGAAACGCATGTCGGGGGACTGACCCAGCCCGGCGGCGTTGTAGGTGCTCTCCAGGACCTTGACCTGCTCGACCTCGAACAGCTCCGCCATGACGCGGGTGGTGACCTTCGCGGGGTTGGCGGTGGTGCCGGTGTACTTCACCCGCTCCATGATGGCGGGGTGATTCTTCAGCGCGTTGAACGCGTCGACGCCCAGGGCCAGGCGGTTGGGGCTCCGGCGGCCGCGGAGCTTGATGTCCCGGCGCATGTCGTCGAAAAACCCGATGGGGTCGAAGCTGGCGTCGGTGAATTTCAAAAACTCGTTGGTCTGCGGGCTGCCGTCCTTGCCGGTGAGCTCATGCTCCCACACGCCGGCCTTGAAAAACCGGCTGGCGAAGAGGACGTCCTGGTGGAGCAGCATCTGCTCGGTGGCGAAACGCACCTTTGCGCGCCGGGGGTCGGCCACGCCGGGGGCGCGGCTGCGCTGGTAGTTGAGGGCGGCGATCTGGTCGATGCCGACGATGACCTGGTCGACCTCGCAGCGGTAGGTCTGGTAATCCTGGCTCATGATGGCCGGGGCAACCTTACCGAAGGCCGGCTTGCGCTGCACGTTGTCGCGGGCCAGGTCGTCCTTGTTGAAAACGTAGTAGTAGCTGCTAGACAGCTCCACGGGGCACACGGGGAAAATCGACGTGGCGACGAAATCCTCCGGGTTCTGGAAAAACGCCATGGACATGTTGGTGAGGTACATGTTGGGTTTCCAGCCCTTGGCGATGTGGGCCTGGATGCCCGCATTGGTGTTTCTGCCGGTGTTCATGTTCTGTTATCCTCCTTCCTGGATTAGACGGCCTCGGAAGTCTGGTCGTCGCCGGGCTTCCATTTGTCGGTCTGATACTTGAGGACTTTGCCCTCGCCGGGGGCGTCGGTGCCCTCGACGTCCTCCAGGTCGGCCAATTTCTTGACCTTGCTGTAGTCGGTGCCCTCGGTGGCCGCGGTGATGGTGCCGTCGCCGTCGTCACACTTCAGGATGCCGGTGACGGTGATCTTCTTCTGGTACTGGCTCATATCGGGGCCAGCGCCGCCGCTGCCGCTCTTGCCGGCCTTGATGATCTGGACCTTGATGATGTGGCCGTCCTCGGTGGCGGCCTCCAGGGCCTGGGCCAGAATGAAGTCGCCGTCCTCCGCGGTGACGGCCTTGCCGTTGGCGTCGGACGCCAGCAGGGCGCCGGCGTTGATGGCGGCGCCGGCTTTCCACAGGCCGATGTCCTTGACCTGGATGGTGGCGGTCTCACCGACGCCGATGTCGTCGGTTTCCGCGATCAGGATGCCGATGGCGGCCTCGCCCTTTTTGGCGATGGCCAGCCCGGTCTCGCTCAGCGTGACGGCCAACATGGCGCCGCCCTCGATGGCGGCGTTGGCGGGCAGGGCGATAACGGGGCTTTCATTGACGGATGCGCCGAAATACATGCTTTTTTCCTCCTTTCCGATTAGCGGCCGTCCTCGTACTGATGCACGAGGTCGGGGTTGAGCTCGCACGCCTTGTCAATGGCCTGGGCGGCCGTGAGCTGGGGCGCGCTCTTGCGGATTTCCTCGGCCTTTTTCTCGATCTGGGCCCAGGCAGCATCCGCGCCGGACACGGTGCCGGCGCCGCCGCGCTTGCCGATCTCGCTGAACGCGGGGGACGCCTGGACGACGGCCAGGTTGGCGTCCAACACGCCGAGCATGTCGGTGTACGCGGTGCCGCCGGCGGCCTTGAGGCTCTTGAGAACGGGGGCCAACTCCTCGGGCTTCTTGCCCAGGAGCTCGTACTTCTTGGCGACGGCCATGATCTCGCGGTCCTCCGCCTCCTCGCGGAATTTGCGAAGGTTCCGCAGCTCCTCCGCGACGGCGGGGTGCATCCCCTTGTAGATGTCCTCGGTCTCGGTGGCGGCCGGGGCGGGGGTGCTGGTGGGCGTGCCGGCGGTGGCGCCGGCGGTGGGGGCGCTCTTTTCCACGGCGCCGGGCGTGGGCTCATTCCCCGCGGGGGCGGTGGGCTGCGCGGCGCCGGGGGCGTCGTCGGGGATGCCGGCCTTTTTCTCGATGGCGTCCAGGGCGGCCAGCTCCTCCGGGCTGAGCTTGCTCTTGTCGATTTTCATGTCGGTGTTCTCTCCTTTCGTGATGGTGGTGGTGGGTGTGGTGGGTTCTGCGGGCGGGGCCTCCGGCGCGGGGCCGGTGGTGCCCGTCGGCTGCGTGGGGGTGGTGCCCGCGGCCTGGATCATGTCGTCCAGACGGGCGCGGGCCTCCTTTGCGATCTGCAGGCGCTCCTCGGTCAACGGCTGCCCGGCGGATTTCTCCACCTTGGTCGGCACGCCGGTCGCCCATTTGGGGATTGCCGCCGTGACGGCTGCGATGAATTCGTTGCAGCTCTGGGTCATGAGGGCCGGCTTATCCTGCGGGCCCACGTCCTGATCCCGGAGAATGCTGCATAACGATTCCTGCAACGCGTAGCAAAAATCCCAGATTTCGTCGGCGGTCCGGCGGAGCTGACGCTCCACCATTTTTTCCCCGAATGTGGTGGCGTCGCCTTTGGCGATCTCCTCCACGGCGGCGTCGACCTGGGCGTCGGTGGCGCCCATGGCTTTCGCAATGGCGGACACGATGCGGTGGAAGATCCCGCCGCCCTGGGCCGGGGCTTCATCCCCGGCGGGCGGGGCCTCCTCCGCACGCTTGAAAAGCATGATGTTCGCCTCCGGGTTCGCGCCTGCATCCACAAAGTCGACCTTGGTGACCTGCAGGTCCTTTAATTTGCTTGCCATTTGCTGATCTCCTCCTTTCCTCGAAAATTTATAAACAGAGGGCGCCGGTTTTGCCCGGTTCCCTCGGTTTACCGGTGGAAAATATGCGGGGTCTTATTTGCCGGCCATTTGCCGGCGCGGTTTCGTCAACCGCTGCGTCAACTGCTGCGTCAACTCCGGGGGCCCTTCGTCAACTGCCCGCGGGCGCGTTCTCCGGGTCCTCCGGCACGCGGACGGCCTCCCCCTCGATGCTGAACATGGGATAGGTGCCGTCTTTGACTTTCTCCCAGACGTCGTCGTCGGTGACGCGGAAACCGATCCACCAGCCGGCGGGGACGGTTCCCTCCGGGATTCCCATGGCGGCCATTTTTTCGGGGGTAAAAATCACGCTTTCCACCAGGACGCCACAGCCGCCCCGCTGGTGCATTTCGCCGCCCTCCCGGTACAGCTCGACGAATTTATAAGCCGCCTGCTCCAATTCGTCGATGTCGATGATGTCGCCGTAGCTGTCCTCGACGACTTCGCCCTTGATGTTGGCCGACGCGCTGGCCCAGCCGAATGCCAGGCGCTTATCGTCGTCCGCCTTTTGGATTTTGAAGCGGCCGCTGATGGTGCCGCCCTCCGGCTGCCGTTTCTTCACGGTGCCCGGCCGGAGCTCTGCGAATGTGAACATTTTCAACCCTCCCCATGATGGCATAAGAAAACGGCGGGGCCGTGTTGGCTCCGCCGTTGTGGCGCTGTTCAATTTTGCGTGATGTCCGGGTAATTGAGCCCGGCGTCCGCCCCGAATTTCTTTCTATACCATTCCTGCAGGTCGTCGGTCGTCCTGATGACCTGCGCGATGACCGGCCCGTCGTCCACGATCTTGAAAACCTCCCGGCGGAAGTCCTCGATGGTGAGGGCCTTAAACTCCCACGGGCCGCGCATGGCCTGATCCGATTGGAAGGTGAACGCATCCCCGGCGTCCCGGATGATGCTGCCCTTGATGCCGTGGCCGCGGATGGTGTCGAAAAACACGAGGTAGCCGTCCTGCATGTGGCAATTCATGGCCAGGCCGTTGGGCCTCTTTTCGCCCGGCCACTTGAAGGTGTAAACCGTCCGCCGGTTCATATCGTCGCCCCCACTCTGATGAATTTTTCCAACGGCACGCCGTTGATCTCGGTGATGCGCTGCAGCTTGAATTTGCGGATGAGCTCGGTCCGGGCCGCCTGCGTCTCGCACTTGATGCCGGTGAACGAGGAAAGGGGGATGCCGCGCCGGAACATGATTTCATTGCCGTATTGGTATTTTCTTTTCATGCCCTGCACGAAGTCCGCCGGCTTCAGACGCGCGGCCATTTCCGACGGCCGCGTGGTGCCGAAATTATCGAATGTGTACGCATACCAATCCGTTCGCCCGAGCTCCTTTTGGTCGATGATGATGCGGTAGGGGCCGCCCGAAAAACAGCTCGAATACCTCTCAGACTTTGCCGTTTTGACACCGATGCGGGTGAAAACGCTGTCGGCGCCGCCGGTCTGCATGTCTGATTCCGGGCTTGCTCCGCCCAGCCTCATGCCGGCGACGCAGCGCCGGTTGGTGGAGGACAGGCCGCCGGACTTCACGATCCCGACGACGCTGTCGCTTCTGGTGACGCCTGACCAGACATAATCCGCGCCGGCCTTTTTCATGGTCGCGGCCATTTCCGGGTCGTAGTATGTGCTGTACCCCTCGCAAATTTTGCGGAGCTCCACGCCGTTGATGCGGCCGTCGCCGATGCCGACGTCCCGGAGTATATCGTCCAGTTTATCCTCTAACGCCTGGCCTGTCAACCCGTTCAACTCCCGGACGCGGTCCGGGGCGTTCTGCCAAATCAGGCGGGACTTGATGAGCGTGCGCTCCGCCTCCGCCGTGGGGGTGGCGAGGAGGTCGTCCAGGCCCACGTCTTTCAACACGCGGGACATTTCCGACGCGTCGAAGGTGCCGCTTGCGGTGACCGGCACGCGGGCCCGGAAAAACCCCTGCCAGGAATGGTATTCCCGCGATCCGGGGGTGGCTGTGTAAATCTCGAAGGTGTTGTCGCCGTCGATGTACTTGCGCGACTGTGCGGCGACGCCGTTGAGGTCGATGGTGCTTTTGGAAAACAGGGCCAGGTCCGGGTCGCTCTCCTCAAACTCCAAAATGCCGGCGGTGCTGCGCTTTTTGATCTTGCTGACCGTTTTGGTCCAGGCGTCCTCGGTTAATTTCCCGCTGACCTCGTAGTATTCCGTGCCGCCGATGTTCATGCGCCGGGCGGTTAAGCCCAGGCCCTCGACGGTGCCCTTGTCGGACGCGACGGGGACGCCGTTCTTGGACACGGGGACGCGGGAGAGATCCCGGAAAACGTCGTCGGCCGCCTCCACGCCTTTCGGCATTTTGGCCGGCGGTACTGTGGGGGCCGCTTTCCGGGCGGCCGCGTTGGCCGCCAGCCTGGTTTTGACCTGGTTGGACATGGCCGCCGCCTGCGTCGGGTCCGTGATGGCCGTGACAAGCTGCGACTTGTTCATGTTGTTGTAATATGCGATGCCCTTGTTTTTGGCGATGGCCTTGAGGTCCGCGATGCTCATGCCCTGGATGGATGCCGCGGTCTGTTGGACGGCCGCCAGGGGCTGCTGCATCACAGCCGGGGCTTCATCCGCCCACACGAATTTGACCGTTTTGCCGGTCCTCTCGGTGAGGAGCTCCCCGTAAAACGTCCGGTATGTCTCCCGGAGGCTGCTCTTGCGGTCCACGATGGCGTCCAGGAGATCCTCCGCTTGCTGCCCTTTGCCGTAGAGGCTTTCGGCATAATCCCGGAAAATCTCCCGATATTCCGCGTCCGGGATGCTCTCCACCCGCTTGATGTAGGTGAGGGTGTCCTGCAAATCCAGGTCGATTTCGCCCTTTGCGAAACGCCGGTACATGGTGTTATATAATGGCTCGGTTTCGCC
>CANPVI010000009.1 GCA_947581665.1 uncultured Atopobiaceae bacterium
GGTGGGATCGTGCTATATCGGCGATGTGCTCGAGCAGCATGGGGCGATGGTCGAGCTCCTCGACCTGCCTCCGCAGGTGATGCCCGCAGTGATGCTCGTGTTCGGCTATCCCACCGAGCAGCAGAGGCGGCGTCCCAAGCCCCTGCGCATGCCCGAGGACTGCGTGGTCATGCGCGATGCCTACCGGCCGCTTTCCGCAGAGGAGCTCCGCGAGATGCTCGCTTCGCGCCTCGGCGCGAAGGGCTACGAGGAATGGGTGCGCGCCTTCCACGACCGCAAGTACGCCTCGGACTTCGCCGCGGAGATGAACCGCTCCGTCGCGCGCTACCTCGAGGGCTTTCGGCACTAGGAGCCCGGTTCCCGCGCGCGGCGATCCTCGCATCCAAAAGCGCTAGGCTTTTGGCCCCATGAGCTCAATCGCGCACCACATACGTCGCGCGCTACCCTACGCGGCGCCCATCATGGCCGGCTACGTGGCCATCGGCATTCCCTGCGGCATCCTCGAATCCGAAGTGGGCATCGCACCGTGGATGGCGTTTTTCCTCTCGGCGACGTTCTACTCCGGCGCCGGGCAGTTCATGCTCTCGAACCTCTGGCTCGCGGGACAGCCCCTGTTCGCCATCGCCGCCTCGATATCCTTCGTGAACCTGCGCCAGCTCCTCTATTCCGCGGCGTTCGCCCCGAGGTTCCAAAAGGTGAAGCGCTGGCTCGCGGCGCTCTTCGCGCTCACCGTGACCGACGAATCCTTCGGGGTGAACACCGATCGGTTCGCCCAGACTGACGAATCGGCGATCCTCGGCGGCGAAGCGGATTTCCATCCATGGGAGGCGGCGGACGCCACCTGCGTGAACCTCCTCTCGATGAGCGCGTGGGCCACGGCGAACTTCGTGGGAGGGCTCGTGGGAAGCACCCTCGCCATCCCCACCGCGGTGGCGTCCTTCGCGATGACGGCGATCTTCATCTGCCTGCTCTTCGGGCGCACGTTCACGCCCACGACCATCGTCGTGGGGGTGGTGTCGGCGGCGATGGTGGTGCTCATGAAGGCCGTCGGGCTCGAACAACCGGCGATCATCGTCGGCGCGGTGGTGGGCGTGGCGGCGGGTTGCGTGTTCGCGAGCCTCACGAGGGATCGGCCGATCGTCCCGGAGGCTCCTGGCGAGGCGCTCGCGGACGACGAGACCTACGCCGCGCATCTCCTCGACGCGGATCGCCTCGAGGCGGCCGAGGAAGCGGTGGGGGAGGACGAGCGATGAGCCTTGCGGAGTTCGGCATCCTCTATGCCATCCTCATGGCCACGATGGCGTTCTCGCGCTGCGTGCCCCTCTTCGCGCTTCGTGGACGCGAGCTCTCGGCGCAGGTGGTCGCCGTGCTCGACCTCATCCCCGTCGCCGCCTTCGCCGCCCTCGTGGCGAACGACCTCTACCAGCCTGCCGCCTGGACCACGGGAAACGTGTGGCAGGCGCTCGTGCCGCTCATCGCCGCGGGTGGCGTGGTGGTGCTCGCCAGGAGGACGGGCTCGCTCATCCTCTGCGCGGTCGCCGGGCTCGTGCTCTACCTCGTGTTGGGGGCCATTCCCCTCTGAGTGCCCACCCGCGTTCGCTCAATGCGCGCGCACGACCCGCACGGCCCCCGGGTGCCGTAGGATTGGGGTGTCCGCACACGCCCGTTGGGCTTACGAGAGAGGCAGGCTTCCATGGCCAATCGCATCGTCCTCAATACCATTTCCTATCACGGGGAAGGCGCCCTGGGCGAGCTCGTGGGAGAGCTCGACCGCAACGGCAAGAAGAAGGTCTTCGTCTGCACCGACCCCGATCTCGTGAAGTTCGGCGTCGCCAAGAAGGTGACCGACATCCTCGACGATGCCGCGGTGGACTACGAGGTCTTCCAGGACGTGAAGCCCAATCCCACGATCGAGAACGTGCAGTCCGGCGTGGCGGCGTTCGAGGATTCCGGCGCCGACTGCATCGTCGCGCTCGGCGGTGGCAGCGCCATGGACACCGCCAAGGCCATCGGCATCATCGTCGCGAACCCCGAGTTCGCCGACGTGCGCTCGCTCGAGGGCGTGGCTCCCACCGAGCATCACGCCGTGTTCACCATCGCCATCCCCACGACCTCCGGCACCGCGGCCGAGGTGACCATCAACTACGTGATCACCGACGTCCAGAAGAAGCGCAAGTTCGTGTGCGTCGACACCAACGACATCCCCGAGGTCGCCATCGTCGATCCCGCCATGATGGCGTCGATGCCCGTGGGGCTCACGGCCGCCACCGGCATGGACGCGCTCACGCACGCCATCGAGGGCTACACCACGAAGGCCGCCTGGGAGATCCCCGACATGTTCCACCTCGAGGCCATCCGCCTCATCTCCGCGCACCTTCGCGATGCGGTGGAGGAGGCCAAGAGCGGCGTTCCCGGTTCCGGCCGCGCGGGCATGGCGCTCGCCCAGTACATCGCCGGCATGGGCTTCTCGAACGTGGGCCTCGGCATCGCGCACTCCATGGCGCACACGCTCGGCGCGAACTACGACACCCCGCATGGCGTGGCCTGCGCGATCATGCTCCCGCACGTGATGGCCTACAACGCGAGCGCCACGGGCGAGCGCCTGCGCGAGGTGGCGCGCGCCATGGGCGTCTCCGGCGTCGATGAGATGTCCATCGAGGACGCGCGCGAGGCCGCGGTGGACGCCGTGCGCCAGCTCGGCGAGGACGTGGGCATCCCCACCGTGGTCGACGGCCTCGTGGAGGATGACCTCGATCGCCTCGTGGCGGACACCCTCGCCGACGCCTGCGCGCCCGGCAACCCGCGTGAGGCCACCGCAGAGGACGTGGAGATCCTCTTCCGCAAGGTGATGCCGAACTAGCCAAGGTTGCAAATCACGAAGAAAGGGCCGCATCCCGTGGGGGGTGCGGCCCTTTCTTCTCGAACGTACCAGGCGCGGTTACGAGGCGCTTGGGGGCGTGGTGGCGTCAGTGCTCGCGGGCGTGTCCTTCGGCGGCTCCGGTGCGGGCGTGTCCTTCGGAGGCTCGGGTGCGGGAGCGGAGGATGGCTCAGGCGTGGGTTCGCTCTCTCCGAGACCCACGGCCTTTTCGGCATCCGCTGCCGCGGCTTCCGCCCTCTTGGCGGCCTCGCGAGCCTTCGCGAGGGCCTCGTCGGCCTTTGCCTCCTGCTTGAGGGCCGCGGAGGCGACTGCGAGCTTCTCGGCCTCGGCCTCGGCGTCCTTGGCCGCTTGGACGGCATCCTCGGGAAGCGTGGCGGCGGCTACCTCTTCCGCAGTTGCCGCGGGCACGTGCATGCGAGGGATCGGGACGGACGGAGTGGTGCTTGAAGGTTCCTTCGGCTTCGCGACCGCGTCGACGGTCTCCTGGAGCGGCTCGGGGATGGGCGTGGCGGTGACGGCGGTGCCGGCCTCCACCTTCTGGGCGGCGGTGGCGATGACGGCTTCCTTGCTCGCCTCATGCGAGACGACGGGCGCGGGAGCGGGCGTGGCGCCATCCTTGCCCTTTCCGAAGAGCTTGCCACCCTTGCTGGGCCCGTAGCCCTCGTACTGGGAGAGGTCGACGTGGGCGTCGGGCGACCACGGGTGCTTGATGGGCAGGCCCATGGGATCCTGACCTTGGGCGAGGACGTCGGCCGGGACGTTGGACGTGACGCGGCCCGGCTTCTTCAGGCCTTCGATTTCCCAAGTGAAGGGGGACATTTCGTTCTTCGGATCGACCCAGTTCTTCTTGCGGCTGATCGCGTAGATGCCGAAGGAGACGAGCAGGACGACGGCGGTGAGGGCGCAGACGATGATCACGTAGGTGGTGCCGGAGCCGATCTCCTTCTGGATCTGCGCAGGCGGGATGATCGAGAGGACGATGCCGAAGATCGAGGCCGCGGTGCCGACGCCGGCGACGATCCAGGCGCCCACCTTGCCGCCGGGCACCACGAAGGAGCGCGGACGGTTCGGCTGCGTGTACTTCAGGCGGATGAAGGCGATGAACATCAGCACGTAGTAGAGCATGTAGAGGATCGTGATGGCCTGCGTGATGAGGACGACGAAGCCCTCGATGTTGGGGAGCAGGAAGACGATGAAGGCGACGAGCGTCATGCCGGCGAGCTGCACGTACATGAGGCGGGAGGGCATCCCGTTCTTGTTGGAGTTCTGGAGGAACTTCGGCAGGAAGCCCGAGCGTCCCGCGTTGCCGAGCATCACCGAGGGGCCGGCGAGGTTCGTCACGAGGTTCGCGATCGTGGCGCCGAGGCCCATGTAGACGAAGACCATGTAGAGCCACGGGATGCCGATCGTGGAACCGAGGGTCTTATACGTCGCGTAGAGCGTGTAGAGGACGTTGATCTGGTCGTTCGGGATGACGGCCGCGATGATGAGCGTGCCGACCATGAAGATGACGAGCGCGAGGATCATCGAGATGACGATGGAGAGCGGGTAGGTCTTGCGCGGGTTCTTGATTTCCTTGATGTGGGCGGCGTTCATGTCGATGCCCGCGAAGGAGAAGAACACGCCGGCGGCGAGCGCGAGGGTGTTCAGGCCCTCCCACTTCGGGATGAGGGAGTTCGTGTTGGGGTCCTGCATGAACTCGATGGGGTGGCCCTGGCCGACGTAGACGAAGAAGAGGATGATGATCACGGCGAGCGGGATGAAGGTACCCACGAGCACGCCGTACTTGGTGAGCGGCGCGAAGGTCTTCACGCCCTTGGTGGCGACCCAGCAGAGGATCCAGTAGAACGCCAGCCAGCAGCACATGATCAAGAGCTCGTTCGAGGGATGCTGGGCGAAGTCCACCGCCCAGTCGAAGTTTGGCGTGAAGAACCCGATCGTGGCGGAGAAGCTGGCGACGCCGACGCCGAAGTTGAAGGTCGTCTGGAACCAGAGCAGGAAGATGCAGACGAACGCCCACGCCGGTCCGATGCCCTCGCCGACCCACCTGAAGATGCCGCCTCGCTCGTTCCAGCCGCCCGCGAGCTCCGCCGCCACCAAGCCGGTGGGCAGGAAGAACACGAGGGCGCCGATGATGAAGTACGTCACCGAGGACAGGCCGTAGAACGACTGCTGCACGTCGTTCGCGAGGCCCGCGACCACGGTGACGTTCATCATCGTGAGCGCCGCGAGGGATATGTAGTTCGTGCTCCTGGCGGTCGCTTGCTTTGCGACCGTCCCGTCCGTGCCATGCTTTCTCAAGCTCATGGCCTTCTCCTTCAAACCGCGCCCAGTGGGCGCCCCTCCGTATGGGTAGTGCAATCTCTGAGGGGGTGCATACCCGCCGAGGGGAGGGCCTTGCCACGGAAGCCGTGAACGGTTCGTAAACGAAAGCAGCAGCTCAATGGCTGAAAAGGGCAAGGCCCAAACCCCACGGGCACGGGGTCTGGGCCTTGCCTGGCGCTCATGGAACGAGCGCAAGGGGTGCGTCTAGTCCGTTAGGGAACGGGGTTGAAGGTGCTCCAGTAGGGCAGTACGACGGGCTCGGTGTCGAGGACGGCCAAGAGATCGTCTGGCAGGAGGTCCTTGCGGATGACGACCTCGTAGGTGTACTCGTCCATCCACTCGTCGTTCATGATGAAGTAGCCGTTGAAGCCCACCTTCTGGCCGTGGGCCTCGGCGCCCCAGGAGTTCTCGACCTTCCACTTCGTGGGCTTGCCGTCTACGATGTCGACGCCGCCGAGCATCATGGCGTGAGTGGGCAGGCTCTCGCGCGCGAGGTAGCGCTCGGTCTTGTCCATGGTGTCCTTGATGCCGAAGAGGGCCTCGAGGTCATAGAGGCCGATGGCCATGATGCCCTTGTAGCGGTCGGAGCTCTGGAGCACGTCGCAGCCGAACCACACCGGCTCGCCGTCTTGGAGCTGCTTGATGGCGAGGCCCTTGAGCACGTCCATCTCGACGTTCAGGTAGCGCACGGGCTCGGCGCCGGCGACCTCGTTGGCCATGTCGATCGTGAACATGCGCCTGTAGGGGGTGGCTTCGGTGGGGACGTTCGTCACGGCCACGTACTCGCTCACGTCCTTGCAGTACTTCTTGTAGAACTCCTTGGCGGTGAGGCCGTAGTCGCCGTGGAAGTTGCCGTCGGTGTCGCGATACTCGAAGTCGAACGTCTCGGGCGGCACGCCGAGGCAGACGGCGCAGATCTTGTAGATGTCGCCGAGCATCGATTCCTTGGCCGCGGCGATCTCGTCTTCGCCCTTGCCGTCGCGCACGAGCTTGCGAAGCTCGAGGGCGTCCTGGCGCATCTTGCGATTGAGGACGGTGTCCATCTCGGAGGAGTTCACGGAGCAGGCCGTGTCGCCCATGGCCGTGAGCGGCATGACGCCGTACTTCTCGATGAGCGGGGCGATGATGGGCCAGTCGCCGCCGTCTTGCTGCGGGGTGGAGAGGAGGAAGGTCACGCGACGATCGTCGAGGGAGCTGTCGGCGCTCGCGATGATCTGGTCGTAGAAGAAGTTCGCCTTCTCGAGCTTGTCGAAGAAGAAGTTGTAGTTCTGGGAGAGCTGGAAGCTGCCCTTCTTGAGCTTGAGGTTCTTCTCGATGTCGATGCGAAGGGTATTGAGGGCGGCGAACATCCAGCAGCGACCGGACTGCTTCTGGTTGGCGACGGCCTCCTGGTCGACGTCGACGGAGAAGACGAAGCTCATCTCATCGATGACGTTGTCGTTCTGCGCGGAGTTCAAGATCCCGTTCTTGAAGACGGCGCGCTCGGTGGCCTGACGCGTCTCGTCTTGCAAGAAGGAGTCCCTGAACTTCGCGAGGGTTTCCATTTCAAGTGCCATGGTTCGTCCTTTCTCGCTCGGAGGCCGGCTCATCCGACCCCTCCAAACTGGCACGCGCCTTGGAAGACGAGAAGGAAAACGCGCACATCGCCTCGAGAAGACCGTGTTCAGTCTGTAAGGTGCTTGCCCCGAAGCGCCTGAACGCAAACCCGAGACCTCCGGAAAGGACCCCCAAACGGCAGGGGCTCTACCAAACCTTCACGGATATGCCCATCGCCTGAAAAGATGGCTACACTACGGGCGAGCGAGCGGGATGGCCCCGTTCGCCGCGGCAAAACGCACCAGCAATGCAGCACGAACGAGCGTAAAACGGGAGATGGACGTGAGCGGGGCAACTCAAGATCCTCGGGATCCGAACCAGCGCAAACCCGAGGGAAGCTTCACCCAGGGAAGCCAATTCAGACGTGGCGAGAATGGGCGCTTGGTCACTCGCTCCCAGACAGGTGCGTATCCTCCCCAGGGGGCGCAGGGCATGGCGCAGGGCCAGCCCACGAGGAGGCCCTCGTCCGCAAACCAGCACGCGAACCAACGTCCCGCCGCGCGGCACACGCGCTCGGGCGATCGCCCCAGCGCCCAGCGCTCGCGTAGGAGCGTGAGGCAGGGCAGCTACGCGACGCGCCCGCAGCTCGAGAACCCCATCATCACGAATCGCGCCGAGGGCTACCAGATGCGCGCACCGCACCAGCGCCCGGTGAGGAAGCGCTCGAAGGCGCCCATGATCGTGGGCATCGTCTGCGCTGTGGCCATCGCCATCGGCGCGGGGTTTTTCCTGTGGTCGGTCTTCGGAGTGATCAACGTGACGGTGAACGGCGTGGAGCTTTCGCTCCGTCCCGGCACCACGATCGAGGACGTCATCGCCGATGGCCACGCCGCCCCGGCGCCGGGCAACCTCCTCGCCATCGATGGCAGCCTGCTCGAGCAGGGCGCGGGCCAACCCTTCACCGCGACCGTCGACGGCGAGGCGGCGGATGGTCAGACCGTGCTCAGCTCGGGCGACGTGGTGCAGATCTCCGATGGCGGCGACACGACCGAGGAGACCAGCACCGAAGAGGTGAGCATCCCCTTTGGGACCTCCTCGTCGGACACGTGGGGCGCGATCCACATCTACTCGCAGGGCACCGACGGCGTCATGCAGCGCGTGACGGGCACGCGCTCGGGCATCGTGCAGGAGACCGTCATCCAGGAGCCGGTGGACGCGGGCTACATCCAATACAACGCGGACACGGGCGATGACAAGGTCGTGGCCCTCACGTTCGACGATGGCCCATGGGACACCACCACCAAGCAAATCCTCGACATCCTGAAGGAGAACGGCGCCGTGGCGACGTTCTTCACCATCGGAAACCAGATCGCCGGGCACGAGGACCTCGTGCGTGAGGCGGTGGCCAACGGCAACGAGGTCTGCACGCACACGTGGGATCACGCGGATGGCTCCGGCCAGGGCGTGAACCTCACCTACATGAGCCCGCAGGAGCAGATCGACGAGGTGGAGAAGGGGCGTCAGGCCATCACCGACGCCACCGGCGTGGAGGCGCCGACCATCATTCGCTCCCCGGGCGGCAACTTCTACGGCGACACGATCCAGATCCTCGAGCCCTACGTCACCGCGGAGATCAACTGGAACATCGACACGGAGGACTGGAGGCGTCCGGGCGTCGACGCCATCGTCCAGCAGATCGAAAGCGCGCAACCGGGTGACATCATCCTCATGCACGACGGCGGAGGAGACCGCTCGCAGACCGTCGAGGCGCTCTCCATCGCGCTGCCCTACCTGAAGGAGCAGGGCTTCTCGTTCGTGACCATCGACCAGCTGCTCGCCTATCCGGTACCGGGTACCTCAACGGAGTAGTCTTCCTTCGCCCATCACGTACCTGCGAGGACCCGGTCCCGCGGCGCGTTCGCGCACCGAGGGGCCGGGTCCCCATGCGTTCGCCACTCAGGGCTCGAAGCCCGCGCGCATCGCGCTAGAAGTGCGTCCAGGGCTCATGCGGACGGCTCTTGAGGTAGCCGCGCTGCCAATCCCACTGCGGGTGCGCGGCGAGGAAGGCGTCGGCGTCGAAGGGCACGCCGTCGGCGCGTCCGAAGCGTGCCCACATCTCGACGTTGTCGATATCGGTCGCCTCGGCGCACTTCCCGTCGACGGAGCCGGCCGGATAGAACGGGATGTTCCACACCGCTCCGGGGTCGTCCGCGAAATACTGGGGGTCGGCGTCGTAGTGGGCGCAGATGTTCCTCGAGGAGGGGCAGTCGTAGCCGAGGTAGGGGTCGAAGGTGTCGGCGAGCACGAGCTTCGCCTGCTCCGCGTCCATCTTGCCCTTGAGGCCGGGGATGATCTGCTGGAAGCGTAGGCGGCGCGCGCCGGTCTGCTGGCGCGGGTCGTTGTAGCCGTTGTCCACGCACTCGAGGTTGCGCACGCGCGGATCGTCTGCGGCGTTGCACCCGAAGAGGAACCCGTCCTTCGTGCGCACGAGCTGCTGGAACTGGAGCCCCTGCTCGTAGCGGGCGACCTCTCCCGTCTTCGCGTCGGCCACGAACCAGATGTTCGCGTAGCCGCCGTTGTTTCCCCTCTCGATGCGCTCGACGAACTCGTCGATCGAGTTTGCGTGTTGCGCCGCGTCGCGCGCCCGCACGTACTCCGGGGTCTTCGTCTCGTCGTAGCCGCGGAATCCCGCGATGGTCGTCTCGGTGATGGCGATGCCGCCGGACGTCACATAGAAGTCCATCATCGACGCGATGTAGCCCGGCACCGTCTGCATGATGAAGCGGTTGCCGTCCTCGGGGTTCACCTCTTCGATGACGTTGAAGTTCTGGCCGGCCCAGAAATCGTCGAACGCCTCGTGCGCGATGACGGGGCGTCCGTCCTTCGTGTAAGAGCCCGTGGCGACGAACCCTGAGCAGTGGGCGCCCTTGGGCCCTGTCTTCGGCGGATTGTTCGCGTAGTTCGCCGCGACGAGGGGCCACCAGTAGTCGGTGAGCTCCATCCACGCGTTCCAGCCGATCACGCCGTCGAGGTCGATGGGGCATCCGTTGTCCGTCGCCCCCTCGGCGATGCCGCGCATCTCATCGAGCTGCCAGTCGGGGATCTTGTCCTTGTGGAGCTTCACGGCGCTCTCCACGAAGAAGGAATAGGGCATGCCGAAGGTCTGGAGGGTCATGTAGTCGTAGACGCGCAACGCCTCGGCGAGCGCGTCGGCCAAAAGGTAGCCGTGCTGGTAGCCGAGCTCATAGGGCGCGCCGGCGATCTTCACGTGGTGCCAGCCGTTGATGTCCTCGCGTGATGCCTTGGCAAGGATCGCCTCGTGTGTCTCATCGAGCATGGTTCGTCCCTTCCGTCGCCACAGTGCCTCCCGCGCCCTTCTTCCGAGAGGCTCTTTCCCCATGGAGCGCACACGCGAGATGCGAAGTAGGCGAACGTCACGAGAACTCCTCGAGACCGCCGTGGAAGACTCTGACGAGCGCTTGGCACACGCGCCCACGTTTCATGAGAAACTATCCACCTGATGGATACGGATCGTTCGAAGGGTGCTCCATGCCTTTCATGAAGCGCGACAAGAAGGCGGAGGAAGCCACCACCGCCAAGGGGCAGGAACGCGCGAAGAAACACCATTTCGATGCGGTCGAGGACGTATCGAGCGAAGAGGACCTCGAGAGGCATCGAAGGACCTATCGGCTCTTCGACACCTCGGTCGAGGTGCGCACCGATCAGGGGGACCGCATGTGGGAGGTGGCGCTGGAGACCGCGCTCATCGAACGCATGGGTGCGAACAACACCGGCTACATCGCGCGCGTCTGCCCCGCAGCCGACTACAACAAGTTCGTGCTCTCCGCCCACGGCGAGAACTTCTTCGGCTGCTCGACGGACATCACGACGCTCCCGTACTTCGACGTCTACTACGACCGCGCCACGCGCCTCTACGCGGCGCATCTCGCCAATGCGCGCTACGGCATGCCGCTCTCGGTCTTCCGCCGTGGCTACGAGCGCAGGATGCGCGACATGCCGATGGAGCGCGCGGAACTCGAGGCCACGCTCGACGAGCGCATGAAGGTCATCCTGAAGGAAACGAAGGAGACGTGGGCCGAGGACTGCGAGAAGTATCGCAGCCGCTATGGCGACATCTATGCCGAGGTCTTCGGGCCCGACGCGCCGCCACCCTCTCCCCACGCCTCCGAGCTCGAATAGGACACCATGGCGAAGAACAAGAAGAAGCGCGCTCGGCGCATGCCGAAGATGCCGGAGCGCGAGCTCCATGTGGATGACGTCCAAGAACTCGAAGGGGGCGCCCTGCTCTCCACCGAGGAGGAGCAGGCAGCCTCTCGCACGTTCCAGGACGATGCGGAGGAGGCGAGGCGCCTCGGGGTGGTGCCTCGCCCCTCGAGCGAGACGGAGAACCCGTCCTTCGTCGATCAGTTCATGCGCAACGGCGCCGAGAAACACGAGATCTACCGCTACATCTCCCAGCACACGGGCGACGTGCCGAACGAGGACGCGGACGATTGGATCCAGACCTTCTACGTCGCCAAGGTGCAGGGCACGAGCGTCGCGTTCTTCATCGCCCTCATCCTCTCCGTGGGCGGCGTGATCATCGGGAACTTCCGCGGCACGGCCACCATCGGCATCGTGATCTCCTACCTGCTCTCCTTCGTCGCTCTCGCGGCGATCATCGTCTTCGTGATGGTGTGGTTCATCGGGAGGCGCGTCTTCCCGAAGATCGCCATCATGCTCGACAGCGGGCGCGATCCCGAGACCTTCTGCATGCGCTATCTCGCGTACCTGCGTGAGAAGAACATGAAGGACGTCCTCGGGGCCATCGCCCACTACACCCGCGGCCTGCGTTGGCAGGGGCGCTGGAAGGACGCGATCGAGCTCTTCGACAGCTACATCGTCGACTACGGGATGCTCGGCGACGCGAAGGCCCAGTACCTTCACCATCAGCTCCTCGCCTGCTGCGCGTTCGATCGCGGAAGGCTCCAGGCGCTTTCTGCGGAGATCGCCTACATGAAGAGCGTGCCCGCCGAGGAGCTCGACGAGTCCATCACCTCTTCCATGGAGACGCTCGAGCGCTTGGAGCAGCTCCTTTCCCTCGAGCGCGACGGGAAGAAGCAGGAGGCCTACGAGCTCGTGGAGAGCTTCTTCTACAACTCGGAGAACGTGCTTCGCATGGCGCTCGCGCTCCACCTCGCGACGAACTCGGACAACCGAAACGACGCCGTCGAGTGGGTCAACTTCGTGGTGCAGATGGGATGCACCACGTGGTGCGTGAAGCGCGCGAAGGCCATCCGAGCCTCGGGCCAGCTCCAGAAGCTACCCGCAGGCGAGAGCCGCTTCGGCAGGAACGCGCGCGAGCGTAGGCGCGAGAATCGAGAGAAGAAGAAAGCCGAGCGCGCAAGGCTCGCCGAGCTTGCCGACGCGCAAGCCGCCCTGGAAAACGAGGCGGACATCCCGCGATAGCGCCGCGCAGTGCGTGTCCGCTTGCCGAGGCTTTCCGCCCGTTCCCGGCCCTCCATGGGGAAAACACATATCTTTTCGCGCGTTCCGCGACACTGTGGGCGTGGATGCGGCGCGCGTCCGGATGAGATCGACACATACGCCCGAGAGTTCTCGCTTTTCAGACTCAGCACTCTCGGTGAAGAGGTGAAGGCCCCGGGGACGGGGCCTTCGCCGTGTTAGCATTGGCGTTTAGCCCAATCCCTCGCAAAGGAGCATTTCGTGGCAAATGAATATCGCCGGACGATGAACTTGCCCAAGACGAGCTTCCCCATGCGCGCATCGCTCGCCACGCGCGAGCCCGATCGCCTCCACTCCTGGGAGGACGCGGGGGTCTATGAGCTCGCCCTCGCCCGCGCGAAGGAGCGTGACGCGGAGCCCTTCGTGCTCCACGACGGTCCTCCCTATGCAAACGGCCCCATCCACCTCGGGCATGCCCTGAACAAGATCACCAAGGACATCATCAACCGCTACCAGATCATGCAGGGGCGCGCCGTCACCTATGTGCCCGGATGGGATTGCCACGGCCAGCCGATCGAGCACAAGGTGGAGGAGACGCTCGGCACCGAGCGCTTCAACGCCACGTCCGCCGAGGAGATCCGCGCGATCTGCCGTGAGTTCGCGGTTGAGAACATCGACCTCCAGCGCCAGGGCTTCAAGCGCCTCGGGGTGCTTGCGGACTGGGAGCATCCCTACCTCACGCTCGCGAAGGCCCATGACGCCGCCGACATCGAGATCTTCAAGCGCTTCTTCGAGCGCGGACTCATCTACCGCGGTAGGAAGCCCGTGCACTGGTGCACGCACTGCCACACCGCGCTCTCGGAGGCGGAGATCGAATACGCCGACGTGGAGGGTCCATCCATCTACGTCGCCTTCAAGCTCGAGGAAACGCCCAAGGGTCTCGAGGGTTTCGATGGGCCCGTGGACCTCGCCATTTGGACGACCACGCCATGGACGCTTCCCGCGGACGGCGCGGTGGCGGTGAAGCCGGATGGCCGCTATGTGGCGCTCGCGCACGATGGGCGCGCGGCGATCGTCATCGAGGAGCTCGCGGAAAACGTCGCCGAGCTCGCCGGTTGGCCGTTCGCGCTCGTGGAAGTCGACGGCACCCCTTGGAGCGCGACGGGCGAAGCGCTCGCGGGACTCCACTACGCCCACCCCATCTTCGCCGACTACCACGATGCGAAGGTGATCGTCGCCGATTACGTGGGCACCACGGAGGGCACCGGCCTCGTGCACATCGCGCCCGGACATGGCGCCGACGACTTCTACGTGGGCGTGGAAAACGGCATTCCCGTGGTGAATCCCGTCGACGACGACGGCCGTTTCCTGGAAGGCGATTCCTTCGGCACGGGCGGTCCATGGTCCGGCATGGAGGTCACCGAGGCGAACCCGAAGATCATCGAATGGCTGAGGGAGCGCTCGACGCTCATCGCCTCCCGCGTGATCTCGCACTCCTATCCGCATTGCTGGCGCTGCAAGAACCCCGTGATCTTCCGCGCGACGAGCCAGTGGTTCGTCTCCATGGACGACACTGGCTTGAAGGAGCGCGCCCTCGACGCGATCGACGACGAGGTGCGCTGGTATCCCGAGGCCTCCTCCAAGCGCATCCGCTCGATGGTGGAGGGAAGGCCCGACTGGTGCCTCTCGCGCCAGCGCGTCTGGGGCGTGCCGGTGCCCTCCTACACCTGCGCGCACTGCGGCGAGAAGGTGATGACGTCCGAGACGCTCGACGCCGTGATCAAGCTCTTCAGGGAGAAGGGTTCGGATGCGTGGTTCACCGACGATCCCGCGAGCTATCTCGGCGATGCCTGCACGTGCCCGCATTGCGGCTCGCACGACCTCACGCCCGATCGCGACATCCTCGACGTGTGGTGGGACAGTGGTGTCTCGCACACCGCCGTCTTGAAGACCCGCCCCGAGCTCCGATTCCCCGCGGATCTCTACCTCGAGGGCTCCGACCAGCACCGCGGGTGGTTCCAGGCGGCGCTCCTCACCTCGATGGGCGCGTGGGACTGCCCGCCCTTCAAGGCCGTCCTCACCCAGGGCTTCACGCTCGACGGCCAGGGGAGGAAGATGTCGAAGTCCCTCGGCAACGTCATCGACCCGAACGAGGTCATGGCCACCATGGGGGCCGACATCATCCGCCTTTGGGTGGCCTCGGTGGACACCTCGCAGGACATGCCCTGCGACGAGGAGATCCTCACGCAGGTGTCGGACGCCTATCGCCGCTTCAGGAACACGTACCGCTTCCTCTTGGGCGAGCTCGAGGACCAGTTCGATCCCCATGAGGACGCGCTCGCCTTCGAGGAGCTCATGCCCTACGACCAGCTCGTGCTCGCGCGCGCGGCCGAGGTGCACGAGGAGGTCTCGCGCGCCTATGCCGAGTTCCGCTTCAACGCGGTCTATCGCCAGCTCTACAGCTTCGTCACGACGGAGCTCTCGAGTGGCTATCTGAACGCCACGAAGGATCGCATGTACTGCGAGGCACCCCATTCCTTCGCGCGCAGGAGCGCGCAGACCGCCTGGGCCGAACTCCTCTCCATGCTCGTGCGCGATCTCCAACCCGTGCTCTGCTTCACGACGGACGAGGTGCTCGAGCACATGCCCGAGGGCATGTGCGAGGGCGTGGAGTACGCGGCGCTCCTCTCGTGGTACGAGAGTTGCGTGCCGGCGGAGCAGATGGGAAGGTTCACGGCCATCTACCAGGATCTCCTCGCCATTCGCGCGGCCTACACGAAGGCCTACGAGGAGGCGCTCGAGGCGGGCGTGGTGACCCAGAAGACCACGCAGGCCACGCGCGCGATCGTACGGGCGCCGAGGGAGACGCTCGAGCGCGTCCAGGGCTTCGAGGGGCTGGACGTGGCCGAGACGCTCGTGTGCTCCGAGGTCGCCTTCGAGAAGGCGCCGGAGCTCGAGGTCATCGTGGAGCCCGCGACGGGGGAGCGCTGCGATCGCTGTTGGAATTGGCGCGAGGTGAACGAGCGTCACCTGTGCGGCCGCTGCCAGGGCGTCGTGGACGCCGAAGGCGGCAACTAGGCCATGGCGCTCGCCCGCTCAAAGGCTCGGCGCGAGGCCATCTTCTGCCTTGTGGCGCTGATGTGCGTGATCGCAGATCAAGCCACGAAGGCGCTCGCGCGTGAGTACCTCGCTCCGGGCGAGGCGGTGCCCTTCATCCCGGGGCTTTTGAACCTGCAGTTCACCGTGAACACCGGCGCGGCGTTCTCGATGGGCGAGGGGCTCTCGTGGCTCTTCGCGCTGATCGCGATCGTCGTGGTAGTGGCGCTCGCGATGGCCATGTGGAGGGCGAGGGAGCTGCCCACCTACCTCTGCGTCTTCTCCGGCATCATCGCCGGAGGCGCCGTGGGCAACCTCATCGACCGCATGGCATCGGGGGGCGTGGTGGACTTCTTCGCCACCGCGTTCATGGACTTTCCCATCTTCAACGTCGCCGACGTCTGCATCGACGTGGGCGTGGTGCTCGGCTTCATCGGTTACGTGATCTGGGATAGAGAGCGCGCGGCGAGCGCGGACGCCTCGATGGAAGACGAGGCGTGAGCGAGATGGCCGTGCGAGAGCTCCTGGTGGATGAGCTGGGCAGTGGCGAGCGCCTCGATGTCTGGCTCGCGAACGAACTCGAGGGCGTCTCGAGGACCGCGGCGCAAAGGCTCATCGGCTCGGGTGCCGTCATCCTGAACGGCGCGGCGTGCACGAGCAAATCCTGCCGCCTCGAACTCGGCGATCGCGTGCTCGTGACGCGCGAGGAGGAGCGCCAAGCCGAAGGCGAATCCTCGCTTGCGGGCTCCGCCATCCCGCTCGATGTGCGCTACGAGCGAGGAGGCGTCGTGGTGCTCTCCAAGCAGGCGGGCCTCGTGTGCCATCCCTCGCCGGGCCACGAGGATGACACCCTCGCAAACGCGCTCGTCGCGCGCTATGGTGCCGCGCACCTCGGACATCTCCAAGGAGACGAGCGTCCGGGGATCGTCCATAGGCTCGATCGCGATACGACGGGCCTCATGCTCGCCGCGAGGAGCGACGAGGCCCAAGGGGCACTCCAGGACCTCATCCGCCTGCGCGAGTTGGACCGCCGCTACGCGGTGCTCGTCCAAGGCTACGTGGCGCCCGAGACCGGGCTCATCGACGTGGGCATCGCGCGCTCGAGGCGCGATCGCCAGCGGATGGTGGCCTCAGACGGCGAGCGGGCCAGGGAGGCGATCACGACGTTCACGACGCTCGAGCGATTCGAGGCGGGTGCGACAGACGACGGCTTCAGCCTCCTCGAGTGCCATCTCTACACGGGGCGCACGCATCAGATTCGCGTGCACATGGCCCACATCAACCATCCGGTGGTGGGGGATCCGGTCTACGGGCAGGGGGACGCGCGCAAGAACCTCGGCCTCACGCGCCAGTTCCTCCACTCGTGGCGCCTCTCGTTCGACAATCCGGAGACCGGGGAGCGCCTCTCCTTCGCCGACGCCTTGCCGCACGACCTGCAGGGCGCGCTCGACCTCCTCGCCGATCGCTCGCTCGGACGCACGGAGAGGGGCGCGCTCCTCGTGCCGGCGCTCACGGGCGATGCCGCCGCGCTCGAGGAAGTCGTGGCGCCTGGGCTCGAGGCGAAGGATCCGCGTGTTTAGCCTCTTTCGGTTTACGGCCCTCGGCCTCACCCCCATCGTGGTCTTCAACCTCGCGCTCTTCGTGGTCTTCACGGTCGCGTTCTTCTACCAGATCGTCTTTCTCTTCGTGGGCCTCAAGCGCGGCGTCGTCTCCCTGCCGGACGCGAGGAGCCTCCATCGCTTTGCGGTGGTGATCGCCGCCCACAACGAGGAAGTCGTGATCGGCGAGCTCATACGCTCGATCGCGGAGCAGGATTACCCCGCGGAGCTCATCGACGTGTTCGTGATCGCGGACGCTTGCACCGATTCGACGGCCGAGTGCGCGAGGAAGGCGGGCGCCATCGTCTACGAGCGAAACGACCTCGCGCGACGCGGCAAGAGCTGGGCGCTCGACATGGGATTCCACCGAATCCTCGACGAGTACGGCGACGACCACTACGACGCCTTCCTCATATTCGACGCGGACAACCTCCTCTCAAAGACCTACGTCTACGAGATGAACAAGCTCTTCGATCTGGGATTTCTCGCGGGGACGAGCTATCGCAACTCCAAGAACTTCGACAGCTCGTGGATCAGCTCTGCCTACACCACGTGGTTCCTCCGCGAGGCGCGCTTCCTCAACAACTCGCGCATGGCGCTCGGCACGAGCTGCGCGATCTCTGGATCGGGATGGATGGTCTCCTCGCGCATCATCCGCGCGATGGACGGTTGGGACTTCCACACCCTCACCGAGGACATCCAGTTCTCCACGTTCTGCGCCGCGAACAACGTGCGCATCGGCTACGCGCCCGCCGAGTTCTTCGATGAGCAGCCGGTGACGCTCAAGGCCTCGTGGATCCAGCGTATGCGCTGGACGAAGGGCTTCTACCAGGTGTTCTTCTCCTATGGCGGCGACCTCGTGAAGGGCATCAAGAGCGGGCTCTTCTCGTCCTACGACATGCTCATGACGATCGCCCCGGGGATGATCCTCACCCTCATCTCGCTCATCGTGAACGGCGCCTACCTCGCCCTCGGGTATCTCTCCCATGGCTTCCTCGCCACGGAACCCGAGATGATGATGGCGCTTGGATCCATCATCGCGTTCTTCACCTCCATCTACTTCATGTTCTTCTTCCTCGGGCTCGTGACGCAGATCACGGAACGCGCGCACATCCACTGCAGGAAGCGCTGGCGCCTCATCGCGAACCTCTTCACATTCCCGATCTTCGAGTTCACCTACGTGCCGCTGTGCGTGATCGCCCTCTTCAAGAAGGTGGAGTGGGTCCCCACCAAGCACGAATTCGCGTACACGGTCGACGATGTGATGGGGGATTCGCAGGGTTAGCGCCCTCTCGCTCGAGAAAATTGGCCGCCGCCTATAATCTGGGCAGGGCACGCCGAACGTCCCAATAGAAGGCGGCGGGGTTCCTTCGAACCATCGCCATCGATGCGTAGAGGAGTTCCGTTGGCTGAATTCTTTCCCGGTACCTCGCACACGTTCTCCGAATACCTCCTGGTGCCCGGCTATTCCTCGTCTGCGTGCATTCCCGCCAACGTCTCGCTGAAGACCCCGCTCGTGCGCCATAGGGTGGGAGAGGAGAGCCCCATCACGCTCAACGTGCCGCTCACCTCGGCCATCATGCAATCGGTCTCGGGGCCCGAGCTCGCGATCGCCCTCGCGCGCGAAGGCGGCATCTCGTTCATCTTCGGCTCGCAGGCCAAGGAGAGCGAGGCCGAGATGGTGCGCGAGGTGAAGGCCTACAAGGCCGGCGTGGTGAATTCCGATTCGAACCTCACCCCCACCATGACGCTTGCCGATGTGATGGCCCTCAAGGCGAAGACCGGCCACTCCTGCATGCCCGTCACCGACGACGGCACCGCCACGGGGCGCCTGCTCGGCATCGTGACCTCGAGGGATTGGCGCCCCTCGCGCGATGACCCCGCCAAGAGGGTGCGCGATTTCATGACGCCGCTCGATCGCCTCATCGTGGGCTCCTCCGATCTCACGCTCTCGGAGGCAAACGACATCATCTGGGAGAACAAGCTGAACCAGCTCCCCCTCGTGGATGGGAACGGGCTGCTCGCGGGCCTCATCTTCCGCAAGGACTACGACATGCACAAGTCGAACCCGCTCGAGCTCCTCGACGGGTCGAAGCGCTATCTCGTGGGCGCGGGCATCAACACGCGCGACTACGAGGAGCGCGTCCCGGCGCTCGTGGACGCGGGCGCCGACGTGCTCTGCATCGATTCCTCGGAGGGCTTCTCCGAGTGGCAGGAGCGCACCCTCACGTGGATTCGCAAGGCCTACGGGCACTCGGTCTACGTGGGTGCGGGCAACGTCGTGGATGCCGAGGGCTTCCGCTTCCTCGCCGACGCCGGCGCGGATTTCGTGAAGGTCGGCATCGGCGGCGGCTCCATCTGCATCACCCGAGAGCAGAAGGGCATCGGTCGCGGCCAGGCTTCGGCGCTCATCGACGTG
>CANPVI010000010.1 GCA_947581665.1 uncultured Atopobiaceae bacterium
GGTCGGACGCTTGGGCTCCGATCCGGCTCGATGGCTCATGCCGCCATCGCCGCATCTCCGCGCGATCGTCGCAACGACGCTCGCTTGGCCTACGCCCCGCAAGGCTCGCCCGCCTTGCCCGGGGCTCCGCGCAATCGCCTCTCTGCCGATTGCTTGGATGCGCGCACGTGCGGAGGTGGACGCTGATGGCGATCTACCACACAACCGTGCGCCGCGTCTGCCACGCAGACGCGTATAAGGACGTGAACCACAGTCCGAGCGCCGTCGCGTCCGCCGCCTACATCACCGGAATGCGCCTCTACGACGCGAGCGCTGACGTGGTGCGCGACTACACGGAGAACGCCGATGGGGATCGCACGCACCGCGTGGCGCACGTCGGCGTGGCGCTGCCCGAGGGCGCTCCCGAGAAGCTGCGCGACGTGGCGACGCTCGCCAACGCCATGGAGCGCGGCGGCGGTCGCAAGGACGCCCAGACGGGGCGAACCGTCGAGTACTCGCTACCCCGTGAGTGCTCGCGCGAGGAGCAGATCGAGATCGCCGAGAGCATCGCCAAGGGGTTCACCCGCGAGGGGATGTGCGTCATCTGGGCGATCCACGACGATGGCGATGGCAACCCGCACGTCCACATGCTCGTGAGCGTCCGCCCGCTCAAGCCCGAGCCGACGTGGGATCCCGCTCGCCCAGAGAATGTCTGGGGCGCGAAGACGAAGTGCGCCTACCTCGTCCGCGATGGGACGGGGCGCGAGGCCCAGATGACCGCTGCGGATCTCAAGAGCGCCATCGCCAAGGGCGAGGATTGGGCCAAGGTCTACAACTGGAAGGGCTACGACACGCCCGATAGGGTCAGGCTCACCATGGCCGAGGCAGAGGGGCGCGACGGGCTCACGAGGTGCTCCAAGCAGCCCGTACGCTCCAACATCGCCGCCACCGATTGGGAGACGAAGGCCGCCCTCGTTCGCTGGCGCAAGCTCATCGCCGACGAGATCAACGCGGGCCTCGATCGCCACAGTGCCGCCAATCCCGGCACGCCCGCCATCAAGCACGTCTCGCATCTCTCGAACAAGGCACGCGGCATCCCCACCGTGCCCACCGTGCACGTGGGCACGAGGAGCCGCATGGGAAAGCGAGACGAGTACCGCGAGCGCCGCCTACGGCTCAACGCCCGCATCCGCGAGCATAACGCCGCCATCGTCAACCTCATCCGCAGGAGCGTCCGCGTCATCCCCGAGCTTGTCGCGAGCTGGGCCGATCAGGACAGGACGAAGAACACTGCATGGTCACTCGCTAAGCGGAACATTAAGCGGGCCAAGTCCCGCAGGGCCGCTCTAGCTCGCAAGGCCGCCGAGGAGGCGCAGCAGGAGGCCATGAGGGATGTCGCGAGGGAGAGCGACGATCTGGCCACCAGCACGGAGATCGCCGAGCAGAAGCCGAGCGAGCAGGTGGTCGAGCGCGGGCAGATGAAGTCGAAGGCCAATAAGGATGGGCAGCGACGGTCTTTGTTCTCGATCTTCAAGAGGAAGGGGAGGGGCGAAAAGGCCGAGGAGCGTGCGGAGGAGGCCCTCTCCGCACCCGCACAGGCCATCGTGGAGCCAGAGCCGACCAAGGCACCGGAACCGCCCTATGAGCCGCAGCGGCATCGGCACGAGCCGGACGAGAAAGCCACCTCGCCAGCTCCTCTGCCAGAGCCAGCGCCAGTGCCCAAACCAGAGCCGACGCCGCGCGAACGAACGAACGCCAAAGTCGTTCGCGAGCTGGAGAGGGAGATCGATTTTCAAGAGCTCGACGGCGGCTCGGCCGGATGGACGTCGCATGCTCTGGATTGCCTCTGGGACAAGGTCGTGATTCCGCTGCGAGCGGTAGGCGAACGCGAACTCGCTGATCTCGCCCTCGACGTGATGGACGTTCTCGACGTCGATCCGGATATCCAAATCACCGGCACGGAGATCTCGGCCAATCTCCGCAAGATCGCCGATGCCGTCGAAGCCGGAAGGGCCCCCAAGGTCACGACGGACTACCACGAGCGCCCGGCAACCCCCGCTCGCCCAGCCCACGACCCTCGGAGCATGGCGGAGGCCGCCAAGCGCGCAGCCGCCAAGCAAAGCTGGGGATCCGTCGCGCCCGACAATGGCCACCAACCACACCTGTAGCCCTAGATAGGTGGAGCGCTTGGTCGGCACCTCTTCATCGTCTGTTCGCAAAGCACAGAACCCTCTCAGAACAACCGTACTTGACCCCCTGAGAGCCGCTCTAAGGGGCTATAAGGGCTGTACTCCGAACTTGGGTCGAGGACGTGCATTCCAACGCCTCAGATCGCCACTCCGCGCCTCTCAGGCCCATTGTAGTCGTAGTTGTATAGGTGTAAAATTATTCATTGATAATGATACGGTCCCCCCGACCTAGGGGCTACTAGGGGTTCAACATGACAGGTTTTGATCGCTTCGATCTTTTGCCCTTTCGAACCTCAAGCCATCTAGCTTCAGATTGAGCATAAGCCTTAGCCGTGGTAGCGGCACCGCAGGCAACGTTCCAGCTTGGAAGGCGATACAGCATGTCGAAAAGCCCACTTAGCCGCGAGCAATTGATCGTTGACTACGAGGAGAAGAATGCGATGCTCGAACTCGAATTTGGCGAGCACGTCACTCCTCACGATTTCTATCGCGAGATCTTCCCGATAGGTTGGTTGCAGGACTCGTTCAAGAAGAATCCCGCCGCACCCCACGATGGCAAGTTCGTCGCCATCGCCAATGTCACCTTCCAGTCCAAGGCTTGGCACCCGTACCATCGAAATCGTTACGTGACGGACGATTTGAGCCAGCTCCACTACTGGAAGAACATGGTTGCCTACATGGCGCCGTGCTCGTTCCTTGGCGGTGCCAAGGATACGAAGCACCTCCGCTATATGCACGCGCTTGTGGTCGATCTCGACTACGTGAAGCCGAAGAACCTGCGCGACTGGCTCTATCAGGTTCAAAGCGGCTGGATCCCGAGGCCGACGTTCGTGGTGAACAGCGGCACAGGAATCCACCCCTACTACGTGCTAGACGAGCCGTTCTGCGCGTACCCGAACCTACAGCCCGGTCTGAAGTGCTTGAAAGATGCGCTCTGCGACGTGAACTGGAACGGCTACACGAGCTTGAGTTCATCCAAACAATACTCGGGACTCGTGCAGCCGTATCGCATTCCGGGCACGCGCACAAAGCTCGATGTTTCCCCCAAATACGAGCGCGTTTGGTCGTCCGACTACGACGTCGTAGCGTTTCGATCCGGCGACAAATGGGCGATCGATGATCTCCTGAACTGGAGGCCCGCTCTCCTGAAGAGTGCTCCAGACTACGTGGATCCTTGGGTGGATCGCGCCGAAACTGCCCGAAGGATGCTCCACCCCGAGCTCGATCCCGATCACGTCACCCTCGATATGGCCAAGGAGAGGTGGCCCGAGTGGTTCGATGCTCGAATCCTCCGAGGCGAGCCGCTGCCACCTCTTGAAGAGACAAAGTGGCACGTGGATCCCGCCGTGTACGAGTGGTGGCTCCGCACGATCAAGGAGCCGGGGAACGCCGTAGTTGGACGCCGCTACTTCTGCGTGATGATGCTCGCGGTCTACGCGAGGAAGTGCGACATCCCCAAGCGCAAGCTCAACGAGGACGCCTATGCCCTCTTGCCCATGCTCGAAGAAAAGACCATCGAGGAGACGAACCACTTCCACCGAAGCGACATCAATCAGGCGCTCGTGGCATACGACAACATCGAGAGCGTGAAGATGCCGATCGAGCTTATCGAGCACCTTTCTGGCGTCCGCATTGAACGCAACCGAAGGAACGGGCGCAGTCAGGCGGAACACGTGCGGCGCATGAGCGTGTTGCGTGATCTCGACTATCCAGATGGGTCATGGCGTGGAAGAAAGCCGAAGCGAGATCTCATTCGCGCCTATGCCGCCGAGCACCCCGAGGCCAACCACAGCGAGATCGCGCGTGCGCTCGGCGTGAGCCGTCCGACCGTGATCAAGTGGCTGAAAAACCAACTTAAACCGAATGAGCAAGAATCCAATTAAACCGACTAAAACCTGACTTTCAGCGACTTTCGGTACGCAAAGTCAGTTCCCCAGATCGAATCAAAGCCGAATGTGTTACAAGTACGCAGCTAGAGGCCAAAATCCCCTCAGAGTGGAACGTACAGATAATCTTCATTATGTAAAGCGAGGGAAGATGCCGACCTACCGGGAGATCGAGGAAGCAACTGGCGCAAGTCGGACTTTGGTGAAGACCATAGCCAAAGAACTCGACCCGAAATGCGAGCAGAGACGCAAGGAGGGCAAGCGCTGGATCGTCTCAGACCACCTCGCCGCCCTCATCGCTTCGGAGGCATCCAAGCGGCTCAGGAAGCCCAACAAGTCCAACGACACGGACGATAGGGTGAACGCCATCGAGATAATCGAGGAAGCCCACAGGAAGGAGATGGATGCGGTTCGGGACGGCTACGAGGCGCGGCTGGAGGCCGCGCAGACGATAGCCGACGGCCTCCGGGAGTCGCTGGCGGAGCGCGACAAGACCATCGAGGGGCTTAGGGCCGACATTGCAGCACTCAAGGCCGACAACGCCGAGCTGCGCAAGACCTTGGACGGCATCTCTGGCTCAAAGTGGTACACACGCGCGTTCTCTCTGCACAAGTTGCTGCCGGGCAGGAGTATCAAAATCAATTGAGAGACTGACCTTGCGGCGTCTCCAATTGACGTGATGGCCTCGTGGTACCATCCGCGCCCCCGATGGGCGACTGGCGACAATCGGGTATCATCGAAGACGAACAGCGAGACCCGCACCCGACTGCGGGCGACGCGGTTACTTTGCTAAGGGCGGAGGATGTCGGCCTCCGCCCCTATTTGTGATCCGTGCGCTCGCGCTTGCGGCGCGTCCACAACCTCCTCAATCGGTCAGATACCTCAAGAAGAGTGGCCGCGATGTCTGCGACTGCGGCCCAAAAGTAGATGTCCATGGGCACCACCTCGCCTTCACGGCTAGGCGTCGCCCGCGCGCGAGTCCCGCTGCTCGCGATGATGATAGCAAACGCTGCAAAACCGCAGGTAGGCACCCACGTTTTAAGGCGTTGTCAGGATGGTGACCCGCCACTTGGTCGAGGGCGCGCGTCCCAACGCCTTAGATCGGCTCTCCGCGCTTCGCCCATCGCCGCCAAGCTCGCGATGAGTATCAAAATTAATATTGACACTCATTCTGGCGCTGCTATGATAGTCTCATAATTAATTATGAGACTATCTGGAGGCGAGCATGGCGGAGACTAAGACCTGCACCTTCACGGCCACGGACTACGACGTCGAGGGATTCGTGCACCTGCTGGAGGTGCTTCGGTCGATGGGGCTGGACGTCGATTCCGAGTTCTCGGGCACGCTCAGCTCGTGCGCGCGAGTCTCCGTCACCATGCCCAAAGACCTGTACGCAGCCAAGGTCGCGCACACGCGCAAGGCCGGACGCAAGCGCGCGCACATCGAGCCGCCCGTCGGATCCCCCATCAAGCCGAGCACGACCCTCGGCGAGTTCCTGACATGGCTGGAGGGACACACCTCATCCGAGGCTGCGGAAGCCCTCGGCCTCAAGAGCCGTGCCGTCTACTTCCGCCGCCTGAAGGCGATCCGCGAACGTGCCGCGCAGGATCCCGGCATGACGCTCGGCAGGCTCGATGACGAGTTGGATGATCTCTTTATCAATTAAGAGACTCTACTCGATGCCATCATCCATGGGCGGGTAGACCACCTCGCCGTCGATGACCATGCGAGCGACGCCGCCGCGTTCCTCGACGGCATCCAGAAGCGCCGTGACCGTATCGATCTCCTCGCCCTCGCAGTCCACCTCAACGAGGATCATCACGTCCGTGTCGTGCGCGCTCTTCGCCGCCTCCGCCTTTGCGCTCGCCAAGTCCTTCGCAGCGACCTTGGCGGCGTTCGCGCGAGAGGACGGCTCCTGCGGCTTCGCGTCCAGTGCCGAATCCCCGCCGATCACCGCCTCGCCCTTTCCGCTCGATGCCGTGGTCGTGAGGACGAGGGCCACTCGAGTCTCGTCGGCATTCGCGTCCTTCGCCGCCGTCTTCGCGCCCTTGGCGAACGAGAACTGCCTGCTGCTGCGCACGAGTCGCAAGTCCCACTCGACGCCGTAGGCCGTGGGCACGCTCTCGCGGCCAGCGGGGACGCCCTGCGTCTCCCAGACCCGCTGCGTCCCATCCGCGTAGGCGATCTGGATCCTCATTGCCAGCTGCCACCGGTGGCGTTCTCAATCACGGTGACTTGCGACTCTGTGGCCGAGAACTTTTCAGGGTGGGCAGAGATGTAGAGACTTGCCAGCTCCTCAGCTAGCTTCTTATCGTCATCAAGCGTGATTTCATAGTCGCTTGATTTCTTCTTCTTCTCGGCCTCGTCCTCTCCGATGAGCTTTGCATTGATCAGGTACTCGATATGCGCCGCGTTCTCGATGAGCCGATGGTTGCGATTCTTTCGCTCCCTCGCCGTCTCCTCGGCCATGATCTTCTCTGCTTGTTGCTGGTGCCATCTGACCTTCTCTGTGGCGGTCTTGCAGTCCCGCCACAAGAGTGGAGTCCCGTCATCCGTTCTCCTGATGACGCCGTTGACCTCTTCATAGCCCGCTGGTATGCCCTTGGCTTTTCTCTCGCTAGCCATCTTTGCTTCCCTTCCGTTCGCTCGGAAAAGCTCTTAGCGCTTTTCCTCGCTCGCACCTCGTTTCCTTGATACTGCTCCAGTCAATCAGTATACTCTTTGCCATGTCGAAGTCAAACCAAAGAACGCGCGGAAGCGCGAAAGCCCCCCTACCTCTACGAGGTAGGGCGCACTTACGCAGCACTCTTCGAGCGCCGCTTTCAAGTGCGGCCCTGCGGGCGGCTCTCCGCCCATATCCGATTAGCTCGGATATGGTCTGCGCGCGCCATCGCGTTGCGATGGCACTTGCCCTCCGTGCCCACGCATCGCTCGCCGCGATGGTGGCCACTGCGCGCTCAGGCGAAATCGGCCTGAGCTTGCCCTCGCGCTCCGCCGAAGCGCCGATGCTCACCCGCATCGGCACCATCGACGTAGCTCCCGCGCGTCCGTCTTGCGGTCGGACGCTTGGGCTCCGATCCGGCTCGATGGCTCATGCCGCCATCGCCGCATCTCCGCGCGATCGTCGCAACGACGCTCGCTTGGCCTACGCCCCGCAAGGCTCGCCCGCCTTGCCCGGGGCTCCGCGCAATCGCCTCTCTGCCGATTGCTTGGATGCGCGCACGTGCGGAGGTGGACGCTGATGGCGATCTACCACACAACCGTGCGCCGCGTCTGCCACGCAGACGCGTATAAGGACGTGAACCACAGTCCGAGCGCCGTCGCGTCCGCCGCCTACATCACCGGAATGCGCCTCTACGACGCGAGCGCTGACGTGGTGCGCGACTACACGGAGAACGCCGATGGGGATCGCACGCACCGCGTGGCGCACGTCGGCGTGGCGCTGCCCGAGGGCGCTCCCGAGAAGCTGCGCGACGTGGCGACGCTCGCCAACGCCATGGAGCGCGGCGGCGGTCGCAAGGACGCCCAGACGGGGCGAACCGTCGAGTACTCGCTACCCCGTGAGTGCTCGCGCGAGGAGCAGATCGAGATCGCCGAGAGCATCGCCAAGGGGTTCACCCGCGAGGGGATGTGCGTCATCTGGGCGATCCACGACGATGGCGATGGCAACCCGCACGTCCACATGCTCGTGAGCGTCCGCCCGCTCAAGCCCGAGCCGACGTGGGATCCCGCTCGCCCAGAGAATGTCTGGGGCGCGAAGACGAAGTGCGCCTACCTCGTCCGCGATGGGACGGGGCGCGAGGCCCAGATGACCGCTGCGGATCTCAAGAGCGCCATCGCCAAGGGCGAGGATTGGGCCAAGGTCTACAACTGGAAGGGCTACGACACGCCCGATAGGGTCAGGCTCACCATGGCCGAGGCAGAGGGGCGCGACGGGCTCACGAGGTGCTCCAAGCAGCCCGTACGCTCCAACATCGCCGCCACCGATTGGGAGACGAAGGCCGCCCTCGTTCGCTGGCGCAAGCTCATCGCCGACGAGATCAACGCGGGCCTCGATCGCCACAGTGCCGCCAATCCCGGCACGCCCGCCATCAAGCACGTCTCGCATCTCTCGAACAAGGCACGCGGCATCCCCACCGTGCCCACCGTGCACGTGGGCACGAGGAGCCGCATGGGAAAGCGAGACGAGTACCGCGAGCGCCGCCTACGGCTCAACGCCCGCATCCGCGAGCATAACGCCGCCATCGTCAACCTCATCCGCAGGAGCGTCCGCGTCATCCCCGAGCTTGTCGCGAGCTGGGCCGATCAGGACAGGACGAAGAACACTGCATGGTCACTCGCTAAGCGGAACATTAAGCGGGCCAAGTCCCGCAGGGCCGCTCTAGCTCGCAAGGCCGCCGAGGAGGCGCAGCAGGAGGCCATGAGGGATGTCGCGAGGGAGAGCGACGATCTGGCCACCAGCACGGAGATCGCCGAGCAGAAGCCGAGCGAGCAGGTGGTCGAGCGCGGGCAGATGAAGTCGAAGGCCAATAAGGATGGGCAGCGACGGTCTTTGTTCTCGATCTTCAAGAGGAAGGGGAGGGGCGAAAAGGCCGAGGAGCGTGCGGAGGAGGCCCTCTCCGCACCCGCACAGGCCATCGTGGAGCCAGAGCCGACCAAGGCACCGGAACCGCCCTATGAGCCGCAGCGGCATCGGCACGAGCCGGACGAGAAAGCCACCTCGCCAGCTCCTCTGCCAGAGCCAGCGCCAGTGCCCAAACCAGAGCCGACGCCGCGCGAACGAACGAACGCCAAAGTCGTTCGCGAGCTGGAGAGGGAGATCGATTTTCAAGAGCTCGACGGCGGCTCGGCCGGATGGACGTCGCATGCTCTGGATTGCCTCTGGGACAAGGTCGTGATTCCGCTGCGAGCGGTAGGCGAACGCGAACTCGCTGATCTCGCCCTCGACGTGATGGACGTTCTCGACGTCGATCCGGATATCCAAATCACCGGCACGGAGATCTCGGCCAATCTCCGCAAGATCGCCGATGCCGTCGAAGCCGGAAGGGCCCCCAAGGTCACGACGGACTACCACGAGCGCCCGGCAACCCCCGCTCGCCCAGCCCACGACCCTCGGAGCATGGCGGATGAGGCAAGGCGCATAGCCGACGAGCAGAACCGGGGATCCGCCACGCCCGACAACGACATCGGCCACCGACCTCGCAGGTAGCCCCGGAAAAGCGACGCGCGGAGAGCCGTTCTAAGCCGTCGAGAGGCGTGCCCTTGGACGAACTGTCGCGGTACGTCCAGATACCCGCTTAGAACGGAACGTCTACCTGCGGTTTTGCAATCGCAATGTTGGATTGGATTCAGCCAGCATGGTCATCGCCGATACCGAGTCCCGCGCTGTGCGGGGAGAGTATCGCCATGCGATTTGCGGCCTCGACGGCCACCTGCTCGCAGATGAGCGAGACGAGCGGCCTCGGGTTGCGATCGGCATCCCATTCCTCCAGAGCCAAGAGGTAGTCGCCTCGCCTTCCCGCGTCGATGGAGATGGGAGGGTAGCCGAAGGAGGCGAGCTGGAAGTTCATGAGCGCCCTGCCCGTGCGTCCGTTACCGTCCACAAAAGGGTGGACGGACTCGAAGGCCTTGTGCGTGGCCGCTACGCCGACGAGGGGATGCAGGTCTGGATTGGAGCAGAGAAACGCGAGGTCATCGAGCAGCGTCCTCACCTTCATAGGGTCGGGTGGAACGGTCATCGATCCCCTGATGTAGACCGGGATCGTCCGCAAGATGCCCCGAACCGAGTCATCCATGTCGATGGACACCCTCTCGTGGATGTCCTGTATGAGCGAACGATCGAGCGCTCGCCCCTCCTTGGCTTGGCGCATGGCGTAACGGTACGCATCGGCTATGCCGATGGAACTCATCATGTCATCGCGCTGCTTGCGGTCTTTCGGTACGAACTCGCGCTCCAACACGAGCGACGTCTCGGCGAGGGTGAGCGCACTTCCCTCGATCGCCGTCGATCCGTGCACCATACGCACGAGGAAGCACTCTTCGTATCCCTCGATGCCGATCCTGCGCTCGGCGTCCTTCGGATCCCCGCATTCGGAGAGGATTAGGGCTGCGGCATCCGCATCCGCGACGAGGGATACCGCGTCAGCCATGCCTGCAAGCTCGAAGTAGGCGTGGATCGACTCCATGTTCGCCTCCCTGTTGTCTCTTAATTAATTTCGGTACACATCGCGAGCTTGGTGGCGATGAGCGACGCGCGGAGAGCCGTTCTAAGGCGTCGGGAGACGCGCCCTTGGACGAACTGTCGCGGCACGTCCAGAAAACCGCTTAGAACGGAACGTCTACCTGCGGTTTTATATGGACTATGGCGATTCCGCTCGCACCCTCTTCCATTGCCTCAATGACGTCAATATAGTAGATTTCTATATTGTTGACGTCTTTAGGGGGAGTGCATCATGGAGCGCGGAGTTGTCAGAGATGCGATCTTGGACGTTATGGGATCGGATCCCTTCGAGCCCCTTGCGATCTCGGAGATCACCGATCGATGCCAGACAGCGCTTGGCTCCGCCGTACCCCCCTCATCGATACGCAGCTACCTCGCGGCGAATACTCCGAAGGTGTTTACGCGCACCGCGAACGGCCACTATGCGCTCGCCAATGCTTGCGATTCCTTTGACCACGCCGTCATCGGTGCCTCCACCATCTATTGCGCCGATGCCTTCGACTGGATGAGGCTGGCTCCGCGAAACAGCATCAGCGCCGTCGTCACCGATCCACCCTACGGCCTCGTCGAGTATTCGGAGAAGGAGAAGGAGAAGCTGCGGATTGGGCATGGCGGCGTGTGGAGGCTCCCGCCATCCTTCGACGGATGCAAGCGATCGCCGCTCCCGCGATTTACCGTCCTGACGGACGAGCAGCGTGACGGCCTCTATCGGTTCTTCCTCGCATGGGGGAATCTCATCTACCCGATTTTGAAGCCCGGTGCCCACATTCTCATGGCCTCCAATCCACTTCTGTCGCATATCGTCAGCCGCGCTCTCGAAGATGCCGGTCTTGAGAGACGCGGCGAGGTCATAAGACTCGTGCAGACCCTTCGAGGGGGCGATAAGCCGAAGAACCACGAGAAGGAATATCCCGATGTGACCGTGATGCCCCGTTCTCAGTGGGAGCCATGGCTTCTCTACCGCAAGCCATGCGAGGGCACCGTGGCCGAGAACCTGCGGAAGTGGGGAACTGGCGGTTTGAGGAGGATAGATCGGGACAAGCCGTTCGGAGACGTCATAAAAAGCTCCCCCACAAACGCGCGCGAAAAGAGGATCGCGCCACACCCATCCTTGAAACCGCAGTCGTTCATGAGAGAGGTCGTTCGGGCCATGCTGCCGCTTGGCAACGGGACGGTCTTGGATCCCTTCGCGGGATCCGGATCGACTTTGGCGGCGGCTAATCACGTCGGCTACGAGAGCATCGGCGTCGAGATGGATCGTGGCTACTTCGAACTCGCCAAGAACTCTATCGATCCCCTGTCTCGTTTATGAGCGGCAACCCAAGCTGTCTCTTGCACCAGTAGCTCGTCCTCATCTCGTTGGTGAGGTAGATCCAGCTCATGCGGTACTTCGCCAAACCGTCCTTGTGAAGCGAGGCCGTTCTTGTCCCTCGTTCGTTTCTCTCGTTCTTCCGATAATCTTCCTCGGTCACGTGTCCTAGGAAGATTCCCGTGAATGTCAGCGGCTTCAAGTCGCACCAAGGCACGCCGATTGTCCTATCGACCGAGTAGACGAACGTGCAGAGGTCGTGCTCCCTCGCGGAGTGCATGTCAACCTGCGCGGTCGTGTGTCTCGTGGCCTTTACTTCGACACCGTCCTCGGCTTCGACGGCCTTGTCTCCGGGATAGATGCCGCGCCTTATCAGATCGGGATGGCCGTTGGGGAGCGTGTTCACGACGAGTTCCCTCGAGTATTTTGCAAGCGAGGTGTTGAGTACGTTCGACAGAACGTTCGATAAGGCTTGCAGCTGGAGGATGTCCTCGAATCTTCCCCAGCCCTTCTCCACGGCTTTCTCGTTCAGGTCGTAGAGGAAGTCGTAGACGTCCGTCATGGTCGATGCGAAATCGTTTGGCGATAGGTGGTAGGGATAGGAGAAGTTCGGGTTGAACGCTTGAGTCACGACATGCGCTCGTCTCACTGATGCATCCCGCACGTTCTCTCCCGTCCTCGTTCCTGCGATCCATACGCAGCCTAACACCGAATGGCACTGAAGCCAGATGGCTTCAGGAACGTCTCTCAATTGATATTGAGAGTCCTGTTTGGCAAAAGCTTATGGAGCGAGAACGCCCGCGTGTACCACCGAGATCCCGAGATGCCGTCCAAGGTCTTGCGCAGCTCGGCGTTGTCGGCCTCCAGCTGGGCGATTCGGCGATCGCGCTCGGACAGCTGCTCGCGCAGGGCTCCCTCCGTCTCCCTCGCCGCCTCCCTGATGGCCTCCTGCGCCTTCTGGGCCTCGGCGCGCACGGCCTCCAGAGCGGCCTCGTGCGACCTCTCCAGCACGGCGAGCGCCGTCAGCTCGTCCCCATCGTCGCTGGGCTTCCCGCGTCCCCTGCCTTGCGCCTCGCGGGCCACGGCGGAGGCCAACCAATCGTCCATGAGGTAGGCCTTGCCGCGCTTGGTGACGTGCTCGTGGGCGGGGTCTAGCTCATCGACCAGCGTGCGCACGAGGAACTTGGAGCATCCCGTCGCTGCTGCCACCTCGCGGTAGGTTGGCACCCAAAACACCCCCAGCTTTACGTAATGCGCGTTATCGCGCACCATTCAGGCGGTCTACCTGCGATTTCTCGCTAATCGCGAGTATTCGCAGCGTCATGGTCGGTATTACGATCCACGATATTGCACGCTAGTCCGATACCATCGCACCTATCGGTATCGATATTCTATCGGTTTTCATTGCAATGACGTGTTAGTTACGAGTCGCCCTCGGGGCTTTGTATGGGACGGCAAAACAAAACAGAACTAAAGGCGCTCGGATACAAACCCCGGCCAAATAGGCCGGGGTTTGTATTGGCTCTGATACAAAGCGCGGCCAAATAGGCCGGGGTTTGTATTGGCTCTGATACAAAGCGCGGCCAAATAGGCCGGGGTTTGTATTGGCTCTGATACAAAGCGCGGCCAAATAGGCCGGGGTTTGTATTGGCTCGGATACAAAGCGCGGCCAAATAGGCCGGGGTTTTCGAATCCGCGCATACAAAGCGCGGCCAAATAGGCCGGGGTTCCGATACAAAGCGCGGCCAAATTGGCCGGGGTCGGATACAAAGCGCGGCCAAATTGGCCGCGCTTAAAGAAAAGTACTTAAAGAAAAGACCTTAAAGAAGGGGAAGACCTGAAGCGGAAAGCCCGTAGCTGACGAACCAAACCTGACCGCGCCTATCCCATCGCGCCTTTTGGAGGGGCGCGATGGGGCGCTGGCGATCGGTTGTAGGAAAACCGATCGCGATCATGAGGTTTGCGATAGGCGCGAGAGCCGAACACCATCCGCCAGACCACAACGCGCCATGCGCGATGAAGGAGGAATGGTCGGCTGGTGGTCGAGGATCGAAACGGACACCTGACCGAATGGTCTAGAAATCACGTCCAAGGCCTCTATTTGACGCGCAGAGCCACTTTCAAGTGGTCGCAAGTACCTAGGTCGTAAGCAACCACTACATGCCCTTAAAACCCCAAAAAAAATTGGCACCGAAAAGTCGCGCTAATGTGATACACTCATATCGTATACTCGCGTATCAGTTGACTCGGAAGGAGACGTCGATGGCGAAGATCGGAGAACGTCCAAGGAGCATCGCCGTGTCCGTGACACTGCCTCCACATGTGCTGGAGATGGTGGACACCGAAGCAAGCTCGCTCAAGATGACGCGCTCGAAGTTCGTGGCAATCGCCTTGGAGAACTTCGTCACGCAGTTGCGCGAACGCAAGGAGAACCCGATGCAGACGTCGATCGACTTCATGGCCGAATACGGGTCGAAGTAACGGCAACAAAAAAGCCCCGTTTGAGCTTGGGAGGCGACAAGCGGGGCGAGGCGAAGATGTAAGGAAATTGTACCGCATGAACAGCAGATTTCATTATCAAGTCGCACGGCCCGTGATGCTTGCATGCGCGGAATTGGAACTCAAGCATGCTGAGCTGGTTGTGCTTGCGTCTTACTGGACGTACGAATTGCTCAACATGCAACCTCAGCCGAGCTACAGCACGATCGCCGAACACTGGCGCTTAAGCGAGCGCGTGGTCAGGCGGGCAGTAGCGAAACTCTGCGAGATCGGACTACTTATCAGGCCTGAGGGTTGGAAAACAGGCAAGCGCAACGCTTACGCCATCGATCGTGCGCTCCTTGACTACTACGCAAATCGTGGCGATAGCGAGACCACCAAGGAAGAGGAGAGAAAGAAGGCCGCCATCAGCGCCACGAGGCGCGATGCGGTGAACGTCCGCTGGGACAAGACGCGCGAGAAGGCGCAAGCTGGCACATCGCTTACGCCCGAGGAGTTCGATGCAATGCTGGAGCACTACCACGATCAGGATCCTGAGTAGTTTCTAAGATCACCACAAAACCGCAGGTAGACGTGCCGTTTTGAGGGCCTATCGGGACGGTGCCCGACTATTTGGACGTGGGCGCACCTCCCAACGCCTTAGACGAGCACTGCGCGCGCCGGTTTTCGGGGATGGCGCTCGATCACCTCCCCAGCCGCAGCCTGGGCGGCATCGAGCGTGCGCGTCGTGCCCGATGACACGAGGTTGGCATTGCCGTCCTCTACCGACCACATGTACACGTCGCCCTCGACGTGCGTGATCGAGCCGAGCAACCCTCCCTCGTTGACCTGCCAGATGCCGAATCTCCGCGACACCTTCTGCCACTTCACGGCTGCACCTCCCCAGCTAGCGGCTATCGATGACGCGCGTGACCTCAGCCTTCGCGGCTGCAAGCTCGCGGGTACGGCCACCTGCGACCGCAGCGAAGTCCCGCTTGGAGTCCTGGACTCCCCAAAGGAATTCGGCAGTGCCATCGACTCGCGCGACCGTCCCATAGAGTCCGTCCACGGGATCGCACATCCAGACGATCGCATCCTCTGCGCGCCACTCCATGTGCGTAACGCCTCCAACCCCTAGGCCACTTGGTCGAGGTCGATCCCCTCAAGCCCTCAGATCGGCTCCAGCGTGGCCGCCTAAGCCATTTCATCGTCCATGGGCGGATATACGACCTCGCCGTCGATCACCATCCGAGCGACGCCGCCACGATCGGTTACGGAATCCAGAAGCTTCGAAACCGTATCGAGTTTCTGACGTTCTGGCTCCTCGCACTCGTACTCATGCTCCACGAGGATCCTCACATCGGCGTCTCGCTCCCGATCACGCTCAGCGTCCTCGATTTGCTTCACGGTCATATTCGCGGCCTTCCTCGCCGCCGCTGCACGCTGCCCAGGAGCATCTCCCGAAACGGTCGAGGTGTCCGATCCGCTCGATTCGCCCCTTGCGCTCTTCGCCGTTGTCTCTAAAACGAGGAACGTTTTCCAGCCAACCTGCTTCCATTCATCAAGGGTCTTCTTTCTATATGGATCGTGCTTCAAAAACAGGTCCCACTCGACGCCGTAGGCCGTAGGCACGCTCTCGCGCCCCGCGGGGACGCCCTGCGTTTCCCAGACCTTCTGAGTGCCGTCCCTATAGGCGATCTGGATCCTCATTGGTCTTCTCCGCCTCGGCGTTCACGTTCTTGGCGACTTCCGCCTTCTTCTCTTTCTCGGCGTCCTTCTTCTTCTTCTTTTCCTCTACCTTCTTCTCGACGCCCGCTGGATAGGGGGCGATCGGATGAGTCGCCTCATCGGGATGCGCCTCGACCCATAGCTCCGCGAGCTCCCTCGCAAGCGTGAGATCCATCTTCACCTTGCGATCGATCTCCTTGTAGGTTTCGGCATTCTCCTGCTCGTTTGCCTCGTCCTGTCCTTCCACGGCAGTGCTGATCAGATACTCGATATGGGCGGCGCTTTCGACTAACCGGTGAGTGCGTTTCTTATCGGCCCGTTCCGATTCCTCTTTCTTGATCTTCTCCGCCTGATGCTGGTGCCAGAGGATCTTCTCGTCCGCCGTCTTGCAGTCTCGCCACTTGAGCGGTGTTCCGTCATCCGCTCTCCTGATGATTCCGTCGGTTCCTTCTTCGTATCCCTCAGGGATGTTCTTATTGTTCTCTTCTGCCATCGCTGTGTCCGTTCTGTTCGCTCCGAAAAGCTCTTAGCGCTTTTCATCGCTCACACTAGTTTGCTTGATACTTATCCAATTCAGCAGTATACTCAATGCCATGATCTTGTCAAATCAACATATGGTCAGTTGCCCTGAATATCCCCTCCCTCGAAGAGGGAGGGCGCACTTATGTGACACCCTGCGGGCGTCACTATCACGTGCGGCCCTGCGGGCGGCTCTCCGCCCATATCCGATTAGCTCGGATATGGGCTGCGCGCGCCATTGCGATGCAATGGCGCTTGCCCTCCGTGTCCACGCATCGCTCATCGCGATGGTGGCCACTGCGCGCTCAGGCGAGATCGGCCTTAGCTTGCCCTCACGCTCCGCCGAGGCACCGATGCTCACCCGCATCGGCACCGTCTGCGTAGCTCCCGCGCGTCCGTCTCGTGGTCGGACGCTTGGGCTCCGATCCGGCTCGATGGCTCATGCCGCCATCGCCGCATCTCCGCGCGATCGTCGCAACGACGCTCGCTTGGCCTACGCCCCGCAAGGCTCGCCCGCCTTGCCCGGGGCTCCGCGCAATCGCCTCTCTGCCGATTGCTTGGATGCGCGCACGTGCGGAGGTGGACGCTGATGGCGATCTACCACACAACCGTGCGCCGCGTCTGCCACGCAGACGCGTATAAGGACGTGAACCACAGTCCGAGCGCCGTCGCGTCCGCCGCCTACATCACCGGAATGCGCCTCTACGACGCGAGCGCTGACGTGGTGCGCGACTACACGGAGAACGCCGATGGGGATCGCACGCACCGCGTGGCGCACGTCGGCGTGGCGCTGCCCGAGGGCGCTCCCGAGAAGCTGCGCGACGTGGCGACGCTCGCCAACGCCATGGAGCGCGGCGGCGGTCGCAAGGACGCCCAGACGGGGCGAACCGTCGAGTACTCGCTACCCCGTGAGTGCTCGCGCGAGGAGCAGATCGAGATCGCCGAGAGCATCGCCAAGGGGTTCACCCGCGAGGGGATGTGCGTCATCTGGGCGATCCACGACGATGGCGATGGCAACCCGCACGTCCACATGCTCGTGAGCGTCCGCCCGCTCAAGCCCGAGCCGACGTGGGATCCCGCTCGCCCAGAGAATGTCTGGGGCGCGAAGACGAAGTGCGCCTACCTCGTCCGCGATGGGACGGGGCGCGAGGCCCAGATGACCGCTGCGGATCTCAAGAGCGCCATCGCCAAGGGCGAGGATTGGGCCAAGGTCTACAACTGGAAGGGCTACGACACGCCCGATAGGGTCAGGCTCACCATGGCCGAGGCAGAGGGGCGCGACGGGCTCACGAGGTGCTCCAAGCAGCCCGTACGCTCCAACATCGCCGCCACCGATTGGGAGACGAAGGCCGCCCTCGTTCGCTGGCGCAAGCTCATCGCCGACGAGATCAACGCGGGCCTCGATCGCCACAGTGCCGCCAATCCCGGCACGCCCGCCATCAAGCACGTCTCGCATCTCTCGAACAAGGCACGCGGCATCCCCACCGTGCCCACCGTGCACGTGGGCACGAGGAGCCGCATGGGAAAGCGAGACGAGTACCGCGAGCGCCGCCTACGGCTCAACGCCCGCATCCGCGAGCATAACGCCGCCATCGTCAACCTCATCCGCAGGAGCGTCCGCGTCATCCCCGAGCTTGTCGCGAGCTGGGCCGATCAGGACAGGACGAAGAACACTGCATGGTCACTCGCTAAGCGGAACATTAAGCGGGCCAAGTCCCGCAGGGCCGCTCTAGCTCGCAAGGCCGCCGAGGAGGCGCAGCAGGAGGCCATGAGGGATGTCGCGAGGGAGAGCGACGATCTGGCCACCAGCACGGAGATCGCCGAGCAGAAGCCGAGCGAGCAGGTGGTCGAGCGCGGGCAGATGAAGTCGAAGGCCAATAAGGATGGGCAGCGACGGTCTTTGTTCTCGATCTTCAAGAGGAAGGGGAGGGGCGAAAAGGCCGAGGAGCGTGCGGAGGAGGCCCTCTCCGCACCCGCACAGGCCATCGTGGAGCCAGAGCCGACCAAGGCACCGGAACCGCCCTATGAGCCGCAGCGGCATCGGCACGAGCCGGACGAGAAAGCCACCTCGCCAGCTCCTCTGCCAGAGCCAGCGCCAGTGCCCAAACCAGAGCCGACGCCGCGCGAACGAACGAACGCCAAAGTCGTTCGCGAGCTGGAGAGGGAGATCGATTTTCAAGAGCTCGACGGCGGCTCGGCCGGATGGACGTCGCATGCTCTGGATTGCCTCTGGGACAAGGTCGTGATTCCGCTGCGAGCGGTAGGCGAACGCGAACTCGCTGATCTCGCCCTCGACGTGATGGACGTTCTCGACGTCGATCCGGATATCCAAATCACCGGCACGGAGATCTCGGCCAATCTCCGCAAGATCGCCGATGCCGTCGAAGCCGGAAGGGCCCCCAAGGTCACGACGGACTACCACGAGCGCCCGGCAACCCCCGCTCGCCCAGCCCACGACCCTCGGAGCATGGCGGA